>JBFHPZ010000131.1:0-6486 GCA_041592495.1 Gammaproteobacteria bacterium
CTTCGGTTCTGGTCTCCTTGGTTTGATTGGTGTGGCTAGAAGAAAGAAATCATAACGAGTAAATAATAAGCAACAGCGGCTCCTTCGGGGGCCGTTTTTTGTTTGAGTTGAATGTCCGCTTTTGGCTGATTTCTGTCAGGCTTTAAAAATATCAGAACGTCTGCTTCAGGGTGTAAGCCGACCAATGTGATTGCTTCAGAAACATTCTCTAGAGTAGAAAAATATCAATCAACTGATCAGGAATATTGTTCTGGTTGCTCTTGTTTGCATAAGGCAAACTGAAAATGGGGCAGCACGTAGGATGCGGTGAGACACGAACCGCATCAATCGAGAATACACTCTCAGAATAACAACCGGTACCTTATTGAATGGGGCATGACGGAATACCGCAGAGAAAAGATTGCATGTAACATATGTTTTTTCACAGCGAAGTGAGTTAAGAAGTATAAATGCAATGCGTTAACTAAATGAAGCTCGATCGATGAGGTTCGTGCCTTACCGCATCCTGCTCGTGCTCATCTGGTCTGTTTATATGTTCACATTGCAGAGGAAACTGATGTTCATCGAGTCTAATCGAACAAAAAAAAGGAAGAGACAATGGTGCTATCCAGTTTATTGTAAGTGAAGAATATTGTAGATTGCCCAGTACCACAGGCAGATGCTGCTTGTTGAGTGTAAATATGAAATTAAATCTACCATATCAGTATTAAGGATTTATATCCTGGTTAGGATCAAAACCGGTAGCAGGAAAATGTAAAATATTAATTTAGATATTTTGCCCACTGACAATCGTTATTTTGGAGATTTCAATGAAATCGGCCATGTCATCAGCAAGCTACACTCCCTGTTTTGGCAATAAATGGTATTTGCTCTTGTTAATTTTTTACGTGTTGCTGACTGGATGCGCCAGTCCGCCGTATGGAGAAACTCGGGTGAACTCAAACGCTTATACACAAACCGATGACACCAGACTGGGGCGTGCTGTTCAGAGAGCCAGCCAGAACCACTCGGGTCAGTCAGGATTTACCCCGCTTGATTCCGGTGTTGTTGCCTTTGCGTCGAGAATGGTACTGGCTGAGGCTGCGCAAACCAGTCTCGATATTCAATATTATATCTGGCACAACGACGAGGTCGGAAAACTGTTTGCTGCGGCGTTACTGCGTGCTGCGGACCGTGGAGTGCGTGTTCGCCTGTTGCTCGATGATTGGGGTGTGTATGATGCAGATGAAGTTCTGGCTGCTCTGGACCTTCATCCACAAATTCACATCCGTCTGTTCAATCCGTTTAAATTTCGCAACCTACGTAAGTTAGAAACCCTGTTTTCGTTTTCACGTATTAATCGGCGCATGCATAACAAGTCTTTTACGGCAGACAATCAAATCACGATTGTAGGTGGGCGCAATATTGGCAACGAATACTTTGATGCAAATGATGATGTAAATTTTTCAGATTTTGATGTGATGTCCTTTGGCCCGTTAGTGAATGAAGTATCAAGCTCATTCGATAGATACTGGAACAGTGAAATCGCAGTCCCTGTTCGGGATTTGATTTCACAGGCAAGTAATGAGGAGCTTGAAAAAATACGTTCGATTCTGGAGGATCATTTCCACAAGATGCAGGACTCGCCTTACATGCAGAGAGTGAAGGAATCACACCTGGTCAGCAAGTTGACCAATGAAGAGATGCATATGTACTGGGGTGATGCAATCGTCGTATACGATGATCCGGAAAAAGTGATTACATCTACCGAAGATCGTGAGTCTCACCTTGTAAGCAAACTTTCTCCTTACCTGAAAGATATCGAAGAGGAGTTGATGATTATTTCACCATATTTCATACCAGGGCAGGAGGGTGTTGAACAGTTTGCGAAATTAATCGAAAAAGGTTTGAAGGTGAAGGTATTAACAAATTCGCTAGCTTCTACCGATGTGGGCGTTGTATATGCCGGTTATAAGCCATATATTGTTCCGATGTTGAAGGCGGGCGTTGAACTGCACGAAGCCAGGCATGACATCATCAGAAAAAAAGACCGTAACAAAGCTGATAGTCGAATAGGGAGTTCTTCACGTTCGAGCTTGCATTCCAAACTTTATGTGTTCGATCGAGAGAGGATTTTTGTCGGTTCTTTAAACCTCGATCCACGTTCGACAGTGTTGAATACAGAGCTTGGCATTATATTTATAAACAAGGAATTTGGACAAATGATCGCACAGGAATGGAGCAAGCGGATAAAACAGTCCAGCTACCAGCTTCGGTTGATTGATAAGCAGACGGTTAATGAAGAAGGGGAAGATGACGATGTATTCCGACTGCGTTGGCTGGAGTACAACGAGAACGGTATTATCGAGTATAAGGATGAGCCCCATGTTGGATTCTGGCGCCGCCTGGGTATCGATTTATTAGGATTATTGCCAATTGAAAGTCAACTTTAAGCAATGGCGGAATTTGAACGTATTTTTATCATCCCAGAAACGTCAGGAGCAAATTTAATCTGCTGAATTCGCTTAGCGCAGAATAATATCAATCAACTGATCAGGAATATTGTTCTGATTGCTCTTGTTTGCATAAGGCAAACTGAAAATGGGGCAGTCCACAAGATCTTTAAGATCTTCAGCATTATTCATGTCGGGTACATTGGCCATATTGCTTTGATTGAGTATCAGGGCGAGCAAGTGTAGTTTTCGGGAGCTTATAGCCTGCACATTGAGTAGCACCTGATTAATACACCCCAGTTTGTCATCGGCTACCAGAACAACGGGTAATTGCAGTGCCTGGGCCAGATCGGCATTGAGGCCGTCTTCACACAGGGGTGAATAAAATCCGCCGGCTCCTTCCACCAGTAAAAAATCTTTTTCGATATCCACGCCGGCTAAACAGGCTTGTGCGACTTTTGCTGTGACTAATGCCTGATGAGCAAGGTGTGCGGCGCGTAAGGGTGAAACCGCCGGCTCGAAACGGTAAGGGCAAACGCTGGCCAGGCTGCCGCTGTAACCGGCTGCGTTTTTTAAAGCCTGTGCATCCTGGGGAATGAGATTTTCGCCATCACGAATACAACCGGATTCCACCGGTTTGCGGGGTACTACGCTGATCTTGCGTTGTTGTAATGCACGGGCGATTAGCACGCCGGTATGGGTTTTGCCGACACCGGTATCGGTGCCGGTAATGAAAATGCCATTCATGAAGGAGTCCTAAGGCTGAAGACTAAAGGCGATCCAGTTGTGAACGTAGGTGCGAATTCATTCGCATAAAATACTTAATGTTTAGCCAATGTCCGAATGAATTCGGATCTGCAATTCGAATGTTTACAATATATTCAGTCTATAGCCTAATGGCACTTACTTAAGACGAATTGAAGAATTTTCGTCATTCCGGCGCAGGCCGGAATCCAGTAATACCGCCACCATTAAGCAGTCTGGATCCCGGCCTGCGCCGGGATGACAGTGGTGCTTAGCTTTAAGTAAGTGCCATTAAGTCTATAGCCTAATTTTTCGTGAGTCGCTCAAGTGCTTCGCGATATTTTTCAGCGGTTTTAGCCAGAATTTCAGGGGGAATCTGCGGGCCGGGAGGTGTTTTGTTCCAGTCCAGGGTTTCCAGATAATCGCGTACGAACTGCTTGTCAAAACTCACCGGGCTGCTGCCGGGCTGGTACTGGTCGGCGGGCCAGAAGCGGGAAGAGTCTGGTGTCAGCACTTCATCAATTAAGACCAGCTGGTTATTCTCATCCAGGCCAAATTCGAATTTGGTGTCTGCGATGATGATGCCGCGGGTCAGGGCATAGTCCGAGGCTTCCTTGTACAGGCGCAGGCTGGCCTGTTTCACCTGGTTGGCCAGATCTTCACCCAGCAGGGCCACGGTCTTGTCGAAGTCGATATTCTCGTCATGCTGGCCCACAGCGGCCTTGGTGGATGGCGTGAATATAGGTTCCGGCAGTTTGTCCGCCAGTTTTAGTCCCGCAGGCAGTTTGATGCCGCAGACAGTGCCGGTTTGCTGATAATCTTTCCAGCCGGTACCGATGATATAACCACGTACAATGGCTTCGATAGGCAATGCCTTGAGTTTTTTCACCACCATGGCACGGGAAGCCAGGGCTTCACGCTCAGCCTTGTCGGTGATTACCTGTTCCAGTGGGATATCGGCCAGATGGTTAGGGATAATGTGTTTTAACTTGTCCAGCCAGAAGCGGGTAACCGCGGTAAGGATGGCGCCTTTTTCCGGGATTGGCGTCGGCATCACCACATCAAAGGCTGAAATACGGTCAGTGGCCACAATCAACATATGCTTGCCGTCGATGTCGTAATTATCCCGCACCTTGCCCTTGTGGATGAGTTTGAGATTGGAAATATGACTCGAATGTACGCTGCTCATAGGAAATCACTTGGTCGCTGCAAAGCGGCTATTGTACTGAACTGGCGGGATTATGGCGAAAGAAAATAAAAATGGCGCCCGCAGGAAGTGTGGCGCCATGATAAGCAGACGACCGATCTGCCTTAATGCTCCATGCTCATTATTAACAACAATTTGAAACAAATTGTCGGTGACATCTGTTTTGCCACGCAAAGCTTGAAAATCCTGGGGGAACAGGGTTTAAACCCGAAGCCACATGCTATGACATGAAAGTTGATTAGAGGCAGGTGTTTACTTACACTTTGCCCGTCCTGGATAAGCACTGATCCCCGGATCATTTCAGGGGCGCAATAGTAAACAGAGACTTTTACAGTTTCATGACGGCGAACAGCACGTGTAGAAAAGTTGGAGAAAAATATGAAAACGGCATTGGTTATTCGCCATCTCGCGTTCGAAGACCTCGGATTATTTGAACGCAGTATTGAGGCTGCCGGTTATCAGGTTCGATACCTTGAAGCAGGTATGGACGATTTATCCTGGATTGAACCACTCGATCCCGAATTGTTAATCGTGCTCGGCGGGCCTATTGGCGCGAACGATGAAAAAGACTATCCGTTTATTCATGATGAACTCACCATACTTGAAACACGATTGAATTGTGACGCGCCTACCCTGGGTATTTGCCTGGGATCACAACTCATGGCGCGTGCGCTGGGCGCCAAAGTTTACCAGGGTGCTGAAAAAGAAATCGGCTGGAAACCCTTGCAGCTGACAGATGCGGGAAAGAACTCCGCCTTGAAACATCTCTCGCCCGAACATACGCCGGTATTGCACTGGCATGGCGATACGTTTGATCTGCCCGTCGGTGCAACACTGCTGGCATCGACCGACGCCTTTCCAAATCAGGCGTTTAGCTGGAAAAAACGTGGTTTGGCTTTACAGTTCCATCCCGAAGTGACCGTGCATGGCATGGAACGCTGGTACATCGGTCATAGTACTGAAATTTATCAGAGCAAAGATATTTCAGTGCAGCAATTGCGTGAAGACACGCAGAAATATGGTTATAACATGGATATGTATGGCAATGCGTTTATGGAAGAGTGGCTGGGATCTATCAAGCGTTAATGCGGGTTATCAGTTGCCATGGTGTTTAATAAATAATTTCAAAAAAAATCCTTTTTCTTTAGCGATCTCTGAATAATTCTATCCTGGAATTATTCAGAGAAATTCTTCATTAATGATTGTTTGGCTTAATATCCTGAATTCACCTGTCCTTATAAGTCACGCATCTAATTTAACCGGCGTTAGAAAACCATCCGGCTTGATGGCAAGTACAGAACATTGTACCTGTTCAAGAATAGCCTCTGCGGTATTACCAATGAGCAAACCAGCTATACCTGACCTTGCAACTGTTCCCATAACCACCAGGTCGGCCTGTAACTCTTTCACCATCTCTGGTATGACCCTGGAAGCTGTTCCTCTTCGTAAGTGGAATTGAGGAGAAAGATGGTTGTATGCCTCGGTGCCTATGTGGTTCTTTAACTGCTGGCGAAAATGGTTTAATGCCTTTTCATGACTTGAACGCACACCTTCAACATATGCCATGCTGGATTCTTTTGGATTGTCGCTCCATAACGAAACTATCATATCGCCAAGGGCATCCCAGACATGAACTAAATGCAGTGAAGCAAAATCGGATACCGCGAGCGAACTGGAAAGATCGAGAATATGTTGGTTGAGATTTTGATCCACAGCGTCAGGCATATCCGGGTTTAAGTCCAGTGCTGCCACAATGCATGCGTAATTCGAGTTTTCTCCAGCGCGGGTCAACCATACCGGACAAGGGCAATTGCGCAGCAGTTGCATGTCGTCGCTGCCAAACAACCGTTCGATGAAACTTGGATTTTCAGCAGGCTTGATTAGCAGATCGTATTGGTTACGTAAAACGGCGCGAATGGCTTCAAGAAACGTTTTTCCTACGAGTACATCAAGTTGAATATTGAGACGTTTTTTGTACGGCTCGATCAGCGCCTCCAGTTCTTTACGGCGTTCGCTCACCATAGCCGCCTGTAATTCACTGGAGATGGGGCCGCCTGGCGGCATATCTATGCCCGCTGTTATGACTGGAACTACATCAATCAC
>JBFHPZ010000132.1:0-6449 GCA_041592495.1 Gammaproteobacteria bacterium
AAGTTGCAGTAGCAAGTCAGAATAGAAAAAGTGTGACAACCCATCTAGGGCGTTGTCGAAAGTTCTGGATCTATACTATCGAAGATAAAAAAGTTCTTAACCGGGAATTGCTGGAATTGCCCAAGGAGCTTTCATTCCATGAAAGCTCGCCTCACGATACACATCCTCTGGATGATGTGGCATTGATTATTTGCGGAGGTATGGGAGAAAACCTGAAAAACCGACTGGCACGGAAGAGTATTGGCTCTTTTGTTACTGAGGAAAGTGACCCGGATAAAGCTGTCGTCGAATATTTGAAGCAAAATTAAAATTGTGAAAGACGGGTATAGCTACTCACTATCATCTTTAGTGAATGGAAGGACGCTGGATTTTTCATTGGGCAGGTATTTTTCCATTTCTTCGCCCAGCATGATTTCCATGGCCTCCAGTGTTCGATTAAGTATCATGCTGGCTGCATAGTGAAAATAACGTAGCTCGCATTGGATGGGTTTGTGTAATGAATCACGACCTCCTGTCTCGAACTTGGTCCAGGCTGCGATCGGATAATCATTCAGTACTTTATCAACAATGATCCAGGCATCTTTTTGTAAAATCAGGTCAAGATGTTTTAGCTTGGGTATGGTCAAACGGATTTGATTACCAAGACGTTTTAATGCGGTTTGTACATGATTGTAATAATTGGCGTCGACCTTACTGGGGCGGGCACCAAGTTGTGGGACTTCATCATGACGGGTGTACAGGTTTGTATTAATCATAGGTCTGCATCCATCCCGGGGTATCGAAAAGATAATACAACTATACACATGGCCCGGGTAAACCCGGGCTATGCAAATTTACTTGGTTAATGATGCAAACAGGGTGGGCAGTTTTTCTGGCAGCCTGTCGACATTATCAATGATGGTGTAGTTGTTGGATCCGAAAATACGTTTAACGTATTCATCCGCATAAGGGTCCAATGTCAGACAGTAGGTTAATACGCCTTTGCCATAGAGTTCTTCAACCGCTTTTTTGGTGTCATGGCGCAGGTGTTGTGGATCGCGTTCATCAATATCCGCCGGCTCACCATCCGTAACCAGCAGAATCAATTTACGACGCTCGGGTTGTTTCAATAAATGCTGACCTGCATGGCGCAATGCAGCGCCCATGCGAGTAGACAGTCCGCCTTTCATGCCGGCCAGGCGTGATTTGGCGTCATCATCAAAATGCTGATTAAAATCCTTGAAGCGATAATATTGCACGTCATGCCGGCCATCGGATGCAAAGCCGTGTAAGGCAAACGGATCGCCTATGCCATTGATGGCAGTGGATACCAGTGTTGCTGCTTCACGGGTGAGTTGCAATACGGTTTTATCAGAACCCGCCATGGATTCATTGGTGGATTCAGACAAGTCCATCAGAACAACAACGGACAGATCGCGGCTCTTCAATACATTACGCATGGTAATGCGTGGATTGGGTTGTTCACCCATGCGAATGGAAATCATGGCGTCAACCGCCGCATTGATATCGATTTCATCGCCATCTTCCATGTTGCGAATACGCTGCACACCTTCCGGCGTTAACAGATCGATAATTTGTTTAATGCGATGGGCAACCGGTCTGTACTCGAGCAGAATGTCGTTGATTTCTTCCGGGTCGCCTTTAGGCTGGCGGCGTTCATACACGGTTGCCCAGTCGGGACGATGTAACTGAATCTGGTAATCCCATTCCTGATAATGGAATGGATCGGAAACCGGTTCCTTGCCCCACATTTCATTGAAGCTCTTGCCGTTTTCCAGGTCATCTTCATAGGGATGCATTTCAGTGGGCAGTGTCCAGATTTCCTGGGCATCATCACCGGCCAGTTCGCAATCCACTTCGTTCGCCATTTCCATGACATTGACCGTGCGACGTACCTGGCGTTGGCTGGCAGAAACATACTCTATGCCGACATTCCAGTCGAATTCTTCAAATTCCCATATATAGCGATTGTCATCACGATAAGGTATGCGTATGCGTTCCAGTATGCGCAGGCTGGGTACGGCTTTGCGTGCAGAGAACAGATTGAACAGTTCCAGTCCCATGTGCCAGGAGAAATTATTATCATCCTGATTATCTGCAATTTCATCATGGAACCTGGCAACAATCGCATTCAATTCGGCATCGTCCGAGGTGACAGTGTCATCCAGCAGCATCAAGGCAGTATGTTCCAGTATGGGCATGGTTTCATGCTCGGTACTTTCTTCATGTTCCAGTTGCAGCAGCGACCGCCATAATTTTTTCAGGCCCGGGAAATCCTTGATGGCTTTGTATTCAACTCGTGCATCTTCCAGCAGGCCGATGAAAAACATTTGTGCCGGGCTAAGTTGTTCCGCGGAAATCGGTCCGGTGGCATAACACATGTGGCTACACATGTGGGCAGCCGTTGCACGATACAGTTCCAGTCCGGGAATGCGATTGTCTTCCGGGCCTATGTCATCCACCGCATCGGGCATGTGTAGAATTCGATGCTCTATATAAGGACGAAAATCGGTATAGTCTGCTCCGGTTGGGCGCAGGAAGAAATCGCGGCCCCACAAAGCACGTAAATAAAAATTTAATTTACGCTGGGTTTTAACAAACAGAACACCGCGACGTTCTTTTTGTAGCATCGCTTTGGAATCGGCGGATTCCAGATTGAAGTACGCGGTCAAGTTATTAAAATCTCGACGATAAGCCTGTGATCCAAAATTGGCCCAGCGTCTTAAACCACTTAGTGTGAGTTTGGATAGCAGCTCATCCATGTGGTTGAGCATGGGGCGCACACCACGGGCAGCGGTAGAAGATAGTTGATGAATCAGCGTTAAATAACCGCGTAATAGTTCAGCGTCACCCAGATTTCGGGCGGCGGATGGCAGGCTGCTAAACAATAGGGAAATAACTTCACCGGATACCATGGACGACAGTTTCATGGCGGCGGTGATGCAATCGGGGATAATATCTTCGCCACACTCTTTAACCACCAGTGGCATTTCCTGCAAATAGGAAACCACCAGGTCACTGCCACGGCCCAGGTTATGCATGGCTTTGGCGCCATTCATATATTCTTCCAGACCTGATGTGGACATCAGGCGTGATGCTTCCTGAAAAGTGCCCTCCAGTACATCGCGTATGGCTGGAACTTTTTGCAGAAATTCTTCGTAATCTTCGAGTTTGATGCTCATAGATACACTGCCTTTGACGCGAAGACGCAAAGGTCGCAAAGGTGTTTAAATGTAAAAGCTTCTAAAGCCTGGTGTCTTTGCGACTTTGCGGTAGCGCTTTTAAGTTTTAACCGAAAAATGTCTGTACGGCGGCGTCCAGTGTGTCGCGCATATCCGGATCGTCGGTTAATGGCGTCACCATAGTCATACTGCAGGCCGCTTTCGGAGTAACGCCCTTGCTGATCAACTGACCTGCGTAAACCAGTAAGCGAGTGGAAATGCCTTCATCCAGACCGTGACCTTTCAGGTTACGTGCACGATGTGCAATCTGTACCAGTTTTTCAGCCGTCGCGGTATCAACACCGGATTCCTTGGAAACGATGGCAACTTCAATAGCTTCTGCAGGGTAATCAAAATCCAGGCCGCCAAAACGTTGTTTGGTGGATTGCTTCAGATCTTTCATTAAGCTCTGATAACCGGGGTTATATGAAATCACCAGCTGGAAGTCAGCATGTGCTTCGATCAATTCACCTTTTTTATCCAGCGGCAGGGTGCGACGGTGATCAGTCAGGGGATGGATAACAACCGTAGTATCCTGACGTGCTTCAACCACTTCGTCCAGATAACAAATAGCTCCAATACGCGCAGCTGTCGTCAATGGGCCATCCTGCCATTTGGTGCCATCCTTATCCAGCAGGAAGCGACCGACAAGATCGGATGCTGTCATGTCTTCATTACAGGCTACAGTGATTAAAGGCTTGCCCAGTTTCCACGCCATGTATTCGACAAAGCGGGATTTACCACAACCGGTCGGGCCCTTGAGCATCATCGGCATACGCGCATTGTAGGCAGCTTCATAAAGCTCGACTTCATTCGCCACGGATTCGTAATAGGGTTCTTTTTTTACGACGTACTGTTTTGGATCTACTGTAGTTTTAGACATGACACACCTTTATATTGATGTTTATGTTTAAGTAATTCGTTTACTGGTCGGTTTCGATTTCAAAATCACCACTCCAGCCCGCCTTCGTGGCTATTTCCACGGCTACACCATGAATTTTCTGGTGACGTTGAAACAGATCTTCCGGCAAACGGCTGACAAGACAACCGTATTTATCCCACTCGGCATTCACCTTTTGTAATAAAGCGTCAATCCCGGCTAGGTTCCAGCCTTCACAGGTTTCCGTTTCTGGAATCAGGCCAAATACCCAGGCATCTCGAATAGTTCTTCCGATCGTGGTCATACCACCGAATCGATCATTATGAATTCCGACATATCTGTTATCTGGTTTTGGCATGTAAATGACTCACTGTTGGTTTAATCGCTACTGGCTTCATCGGTAATTGCTCCTGCATTGCTCTACCTCATCCGTACATCCTTTACATAAAAGCCCCTGACCGGCGGTCGGGCAGGGGCTTTATATTGGTCATGCCGCCGCTCAATGCCATCCCTGGCAACGCGGCGTATGTTCATTCGATGTACAGGAAGTACAAGTGTCGTCAAGGCCACGAATGGCCAGCAACGACCTGAACATAACCCCGGCCTGATTAAACAGCTTTACCGCGGTAGATAACCATAGACGCACCTGCAGACTGTGCATAGTTGTCAAAGCCCAACAAACGAACATGGTTGTTTGGATGTGCTTTATGACAAGCTGCGCATTCAGCAAGAATTGCGTCAACGTCAGTTTCACCGAACATAGGCAGCTTCCACATATACCAGTAGTTCTGGAATGCGTTTTCTGGTTCGCAATGTTCGATACCGGGGTTCCAGCCTTTGCTGACGATGTATGCGATCTGTGTACGGATCTGTTCATCAGTCATGGCAGGCAGGTATGAAAAAGTTTCAAACTTGCGGCTGGCAGTGTCGCTTAAGCTTGATTTGTAATCTTGCATATCACTCATTGTGATTACTCCAAAATAATGTTTCGAATTCGTTAAACCGGGTTAATCAAGGTATTTGATTCTGGGCCGGGCATTTGCCTGGCCCAGGTTGTAATCAAATTACTTATGTTTAACGTCCAGCTTGTCAACTGTGTCGAATTCAAACTTGATTTCTTTCCAGGTTTCCATTGCAGCAGCCAGTTCTGGGCTGTGCTTGGCAGCTTTAGTAAGGATGTCCTTACCTTCTTTTTCAAGTTCGCGACCTGAGTTACGTGCTTCAACGCAAGCTTCAACCGCAACACGGTTAGCAGCGGCGCCGGCAGCATTGCCCCAGGGGTGACCCAGAGTACCGCCACCAAACTGCAGTACAGAATCATCACCGAAGATGTTAACCAGCGCAGGCATGTGCCATACGTGGATACCACCGGAAGCAACCGGGATAACGCCAGGCATTGAGCCCCAATCCTGATCGAAGAAGATACCGCGTGAACGATCTTCTTTGATGAATGAATCGCGCATGATGTCGATCCAGCCCAGAGTAGCTTCACGGTCGCCTTCCAGCTTACCAACAACAGTACCGGAATGCAGATGGTCACCACCGGACAGACGCAGAACCTTGGTCAGTACACGGAAGTGGATACCGTGGTGCGGGTTACGGTCAAGTACGGCGTGCATTGCACGATGGATGTGCAGCAACATGCCGTTGCGCTGACACCATTGAGCCAGCTGGGTGTTCGCTGACAGACCACCGGTCAGGTAGTCATGCATGATGATAGGAGCGCCAATTTCTTTAGCGTATTCTGCACGACGCATCATTTCGTCAGCTGTAGGAGCAGTAACGTTCAGGTAATGACCTTTACGCTCACCGGTTTCAGCTTCAGCTTTATGGATAGCTTCCATTACGAAGTCAAAACGATGCTTCCAGCGCATGAAAGGCTGTGAGTTAACGTTTTCGTCATCTTTGGTGAAGTCAAGACCGCCACGCAGACCTTCATAGCAAGCGCGACCGTAGTTCTTGGCAGACAGACCAAGTTTAGGTTTGATAGTACAACCCAGCAGAGGACGGCCATATTTGTTCATGATGTCACGCTCAACCTGGATACCTTGTGGTGGTCCATTACAGGTCATAACGTAAGCAACCGGGAAGCGAATGTCTTCCAGACGCAGAGCGCGCAGTGCTTTAAAGCCGAATACGTTACCAACCAGTGAAGTCAGTACGTTTACAACAGAACCTTCTTCGAACAGATCCAGTGGGTACGCAATGAATGTATAGAACGCATCTGGGTCACCAGGTACGTCTTCGATGCGATATGCACGACCCTTGTAGAACTCAAGGTCAGTCAGGTACTCAGACCATACAGTCGACCATGTACCAGTTGAAGATTCAGCAGCTACAGCAGCAGC
>JBFHPZ010000133.1:0-6440 GCA_041592495.1 Gammaproteobacteria bacterium
AGTAGATAAGGGGATATCAAACTTAACCACTGCACCACCACCTACATATCGACCCGATTGCAACTGACTCAGCGCTTCCAGTAATAACTCGGCCGATATCAACGTATCTGCATCCACAAAAACAATGTATCGCCCCTGGGCATGACGTGCTCCGGTATTGCGTGCACGGGATATCTGGTTGTGAGGCTCGAAAACAACCCGTGCCCCCAATGATTCGGCACACGCAGCTGTATTATCAGTTGAATTATTATTGCAAACGATCACTTCACCCTGCAGTGAAGACTTTTTCATTGCGGCAAAAAGTGCACCCAGGGTTTTGGGAAGCCATTCAGCTTCGTTATAGGCAGGGATAATGATTGAATAATCTATTGCCATTCTATTGAATTTAAATCGCCAGAATGATTGCGATCACGGCAATCACAATCGATACAATGGAAAGCATACGATTATTACGAACCGCCAGGGCCAGGTTGCGATTATTCAACGCCAGCTCTTCAATCACCCTCGCCTGCTTTTCCAGCAAGTCAGCCATTTCATCCAGCTTTTCAGATCCCGGCCAGACCTCAGATTTGGGCTCATCTTTTTTACGTTCCTTGATGATCCGAATAATATCAGCCGCAGCTGCAATCAGCCCTGGCGCAGCTGTTATGACAGTAACCAGTGGAAAAGCCATGATGCCTCCTGTATTTCGTGAACACGACCAAATAAACTACTTTCAGTCAGGTAAATACCAAACAGATAAACATTACTAATCAGTAACTGCATGGTAATAAGAAATTAAACATTTTTCAGCTATTGCTTTTTAAATATAAAATCGCATAGTGGTTATATGACACGACATTTTCGCTATCTCTTAATAAGGAGGTGCATCATGGAAATGGCAAACACTCTCGTCAAATTCCTGGCAAAAAATGGCATTGCTTACGACAGGCTGCCCCATCGCTATGCCGTATCCAGCGTAAATGCCGCACATACCGCCAGAATTCCAGAAACACAAATGGCAAAACCTGTCATCCTTGAAGATGATCAGGGTTATATCATGGCTGTTATCCCGGCGAGCCAGCATGTGAAAATACGTGAGCTGAACAAGCTTCTGAATCGTAACATGGGACTGGCGACAGAATCGGAATTAAACCAGTTATTTAAGGATTGCGATATCGGCGCTATTCCGCCAGTGGGTCATGCCTATGGCATGAAAACCATTGTTGATTACAGCCTGGATAAATGCAGCGATATTTATTTTGAAGCAGGCAATCACGAAGAGCTGATACATGTAAAAGGAGATGCATTTCGTAAATTAATGAAGAATACGCAACATGCCTCCATTTGCATGCATTGAAATCCTTAGTTCAATTGCTTATTCAATTCATTCCCCCCATAGGAGAACACAATGAGCAAAGCAGCTGGCTATCACAATTATCCAAAACTGGATGAGAATGGATTACTTATCAACCCGGATGACTGGAATGAAAATCTGGCCCTGATTATGGCACGAGAAATCGGCATTGATCAGCTCTCAGCCGATCATTGGAAAGTCATACACGACTTACGCAAGCATTACGACAAATTTGGTGTCGCCCCGGCCATGTTTAATATTTGCAGGTCTAATGGCCAACAATCTGACTGGGTGCATAGTCTGTTCAACACCTGCCTGAATGCATGGCGAGTCGCCGGATTACCCGATCCGGGAGAGGAAGCAAAATCTTACCTGAGTGATATGTAACTTATGACCGAAATAAATCAGCTTGTTTTAATGAGCGCATCAAAAGGTAATTTTTTTATTCAATGCAATAAGAGCTTTCTTACATATCTCGTTAATTAAGCGTACCAGATGTATGCAAAGCGATGGCGGCTAATTAAGTTCGTTTTGAATGGGAGTTTCAACCCATGGCTTGTCCAGATCAAGACTTTGCAGATTGGTCTCTTCACCCCAGAACATATTGAACTTGCTCCGGGTCGCAGCATCGTATTGAGTTGCATAAAAATAAATCGAGCCATTAGCAAAACGATCATTCAATAACTGCTGGTCATTCAAAACATTTTGCAAATGTTTCGCAATAGCGCTACCGGTTTCGATAATCTCAACTGAACCTTTACTGATCTCAAGTATCAGCGGCGCAATGAAAGGATAATGGGTACAGCCCAACACCACCGTATCGGCATGTTGATCCAGTAGTGGTTGTAAATAATGCTTCACTAACTCACGGGTTTCATCCGCAGCCTGTTTACCCTGTTCAATTAGTTCAACCAGACCGGAACAGTGCTGGGTAATGACACGCGTTTCCTGGCCGAAACGGTTGACCAGATGCTGAAACTTTTCACTCTTCAAGGTGCTTTCCGTGGCCAGTACGCCGACTGTGCCTGATTTACTCAGACGAACGGCGGGCTTGAGCCCAGGCTCCATTCCGATAACCGGAATATCAAAGGCATTCCTTAGATACTGGACAGCTGCCGAAGTCGCCGTATTGCAGGCGATGACCACCGCTTTCACCTGATGCTGATCTATTAGATAGCGCACTATCTGATCAGCACGTTTACAAATCGAATCGGCAGATTTGGTGCCGTAAGGCACATAGGCTGTATCGCCAACATAAACCAGATCCTCTGCAGGCAGCATGGTTCTGATGTGACGCAGCACCGTCAGCCCGCCCACACCGGAATCAAATATGCCTATGGGTTTATCTTGGGACATTCTTTGAATTTGCCAGGAAAATGAAGCAGCATCGTACAGATATCGGGCAAATGATGAAAGTGATTTGGCTAAAATTTTGGCGTTGTTCTTCATTTTTTAGTGTCTGGATCAATGATAAATGGACTGTCGCCGAAAGAAACCTCAGACCGACAGGCTCCGCAAAACTAACCGTCCACGCCGGTCTCAGCAGGACACAACCAGGCACATGATACCGAACGCTGGTTCTGTTCTGCGTGACCGAATCCAAATATTGAGCAGGTTTTAGAAATAACTGAATGATTGCAGAATTAGCAGTCTTGCAACTATTGTCAGGTTGTTTATATCAGCTTATCGTGTCTGGTTTCATCATCAGATAAAACCCGCTCCTGCAACAAACGCCAGACACCATCTGTTTCCTTTTCAATGAGCATTTCAACACCCTGGGCATTGATGGTGCCATCCACCGCTTCAACGGTTTCATAGGTTTTAAACATCAGTCGCGTTTCGGTTTCCACCACCATCTTCAATCCCTTGTATTGCACCCGCTTTAATAATTTGTTGCCAAATTCATGTTCGCACTGGGCAAACCAGTCGTCATAACCAATATTATCGAAACCTGGAACACCGGTTAGTGAAACGCGTTTTGAAATCAGATTCATATGGGCCGTAAAATCCAGGGCATTCGCGGTTCTTGAACAATCTTCAAGCCATTTAAGGGCAATTTCTTTAGACATGATTTACCTATATGAACAAAATGAAAACATAGTGGATACTAATACAAAGCCACCGACAATATTGCATGTTATTTGTGTCTGTTAATATGTAAAGGCATAATAAGCATTCACAATCACTCCCACCATCGGTTATAAATTATATGTCTGAGCAAAAGATCATGACTAAGGAAGAGGTGATTATGGAACTACGCAGAGAAGCGGATGAGCTGGAGAATAAGCGTTGCGGGTTCGGGGAATATGCCCAGAATGCCTATAAAGCCAAGATAAGACGTAATCTTGCAAACAAACTCGAATCCGAGCTCAAGCAAACCGAAGCCAAAAAGTAACGATGCCAGTCCGAGTTCAAAGGCCCTCAACGAACCACTATTCTTTTATGTCCATGAAACGTTTGGTCTTATTCGTAGCCTGGGCGGTTAAGGGATCATCCGGCCAATAGTGTTTTTTATACCTTCCACGTAATTCTTTTTTAACATCGAAATAGGTTGTTTGCCAGAAGCTGGCGAGATCCTGGGTGACCTGCATGGGTTGATAACCGGGCGATAATAAATGCACCAGCAATTTAAACTCGCCGTTGATTACCGAAGGTGTCTGTTGTTGACCAAACAACTCCTGCAGGCGAACCGCCAGAGTTGGCGCTTCGGGATCAGAATAATCAATAGCAATACGTGAACCACTGGGTACAGTCACATGGGTTGGTGCCAGCTCATCAAGTAACTTTTGCTGGGGCCAACTCACACTGGAAACAAGCACATTTAATAAATTGAGGTTCTGTAATTTTTTAATACTGTTCTGCCCGTTCAAATGCGGCAACAACCAGGCATCCAGATTTTGCAGTAAGTAATCATCACTCAAATCCGGTAAGTCAGTTTGTTTCAACATATCAGCAATTCTGCTGCCCTGGTTTTTCTGCTTCTGGGTATTTAAAAACTGCACACGCTGCCTGTATGCAATGGACTCCTTACTCCAGGGCAAACATCCCGGCCCCTCGATTTTAATGCCTTCCAGTAAAGCCGCATTCACTTCATCCTTGTCGGGTGATTCTATTTTTGATTCACTCAACACCAGGGCACCAAGCCGGTTCTTTTTACTTGCCTCGACCCTTTGCAGTGACGCATTCCAGCTAACACTGGTTTTCGACTCGATTAGTTCTGGAAAATAGGTTTCGATTTGTTCCAATGAAATAGCCGACGCTTTATAAATTCTCGCTTCACGTTGCTGACCATCCAGATCCGCCACGACCAGGTAAGCAACACCGGACAAATCATCATCAGCACCAAAAAAGGCACCTTTGCCATTACTCAATAAATAACGCCCTTCATGGGCATTGCGACACTGGCCAATTCGATCAGGATAGGCAAACCCCAATAACACGCCATGCAAGTGTTCATGGGCTGTCGTTTGATCGACTGTTGATTGTTTAAAGGACTTTAACTGCTGATAAAACAGGTCTGCCGTTTCGATAACTCGTTTAGCCTGGCGACTATCGACAGAGCCATCGGATTTGAACGACTTGTTTTTGAATTGCTGCAACAGTGAAACCCGTTCGCTGATATCCGATGATCTTGCGGCTGCAGATGTATAAATATCTTTCTCGCTAAGCAAGGCAGCTATCAAACAAGCTTCATAGGCACAATTTAGAGCCAGTGCCTTTAACATCATATGCGCCAGTCGCGGATGCGTGCCCAAGGCCAACATGTGTTTACCATGGGCTGTGATTTTACCGTCTGCCTGTAATGCGCCCAGCTCCTGTAATAATTCCCTGGCCTGTGCCACTGCACCTTCGCCGGGCAAATCCAGCCAATGCAATTCATCTACCTGATGCACACCCCAGTTAGCCAGTTCTAACATGAAGGGCGACAAATCACTGGTGAGAATTTCTGCATCACTATGTCGGGCTAACTGCCTGTGCTGACTCTCAGTCCACATGCGATAACATTTGCCGGCTCTCAATCGTCCGGCACGACCACTACGTTGTTCGGCGGAATCCTGTGATATAAACACCGTTTCCAGACTGTTCATGCCTGATCCCGGATTGAAACGTGATACACGTTGCAAGCCACTGTCGATCACGACATTGACACCTTCGATAGTCAAACTGGTTTCGGCAATATTGGTGGCCAGTACAATTTTCCGCTTGCCTTCGGTTGTCGGCAATATGGCCTGGTCCTGTTGTGCCTGGGTTAAATCACCATACAAGGGTGCTAACACCACATGATCTAAATGTTGCTCCGCGAGATAAGTTCGCAGTTGTGATTCAAGCTGACGAATCTCCCTGACGCCGGGTAAAAACACCAGCAGGTTACCTTGTTCAACCGCCAATATTTTCTGGATCATTGATCCCATCATGGCGGTGATTTTGTATTTTTCCGGTCGCGCTGTTTTTTCTGGCAGGAAAACAATTTCAACCGGATAACTGCGGCCTTCACTGTTGATGACAGTTGCATGGTTCATCAACTGTGAAATCGCCTGGCTATTTAAGGTCGCTGACATCACCAGTATTTTTAAATCTGGCCGCAGCAACTCCTGTGATTGCAAACAAAACGCCAGCGATAAGTCTGCCTGCAAGTTACGCTCATGGAACTCATCAAAAATGACCAGGGCACAATCGGCCAGCTCGGGATCAGACTGTAACTTGCGCGTCAGAATACCTTCTGTCACTACCAGTATTTTTGTTTTATCACTGTAACAACGATCGGCACGGATCTGGTAACCCACAGTCTGGCCTACTTTTTCACCCAGCAAATAAGCCATACGACTGGCCGCATTTCGTGCTGCCAACCTGCGCGGCTCCAGCATGATGATTTTTTTATCAGCCAACCAGGGCTGATCAAGTAAAGCCAGGGGCACAGCGGTTGTTTTACCGGCCCCGGGGGGCGCCTGCAATACCAGTTGTTGTTCATGCAACAAATGCTGTTTGATATCAGGAATAACCTGGTCGACGGGAAGTTTCAACATTCAAACCTGCGCAGTCGTTTAAAATAATCACCCGTAGGGTTATTGACCAGCTTGCCAAGCTCATAGGCACGTTTAGATAA
>JBFHPZ010000134.1:0-6430 GCA_041592495.1 Gammaproteobacteria bacterium
ACTCGCAATGAAAGCCGACGCGGGTGAGATAGAACCAGGTGATCATTAGCATGACCGCGGATAATGGAACGCCAAACATCATCCATTCGGCAAAACCAATCCTGTAGCCATAGTTCGCTTCAATCACGCCAGCAAGAATGGCATTGGGCGGCGTGCCAATCAGGGTGGCGACGCCTCCAATGGACGAGGCATAGGCAATGCCCAGCATCAGGGTTGTGGCAAACGGTGAGCTGCAGGTTTCACCCTGAGCAGTGCCTTCCATAGTGGGTGCGGATTGACGAATTACCGCCAGGCCGATGGTCACCATCATCATGGCGGTAGCGGTATTGCTGATCCAGGCGGAAAGAAAGGCGGTCGCCAGCATAAATCCCAGAACAATGCGTTCCGGCGTCACGCCCACCAGCAAAATGGTGTGCAGGGCAATGCGCCGGTGGAGTTGCCATTTCTCGATGGCCACTGCAATCAGGAAGCCACCCATAAAAAGAAAAATCAGGTGATTGCCATAGGCGAGGGTGACCTTGTCCGTGGGCATGATACCCAGCAAAGGAAACAGGGCAATGGGAATCAGTGCCGTTGCCGCCAGGGGTATGGCTTCGGAGATCCAGAATGTTGCCATCAGGACAGCAACCGCCGCCACATCCATGGCATGTGGCGGCATGGTTTCCGAGGCTGGTAACAGTTTAATGACTACAAACAGCAGCGGTCCCAGAATGAGTCCAACACGCGGGCGGGTGAGTGCAAAGGGTAGAGTCACGATCAGCTGGCTGCCTTTTTTGCTTTTTTCCGGGGTGGGACTTTCTGGCTGTGGCGATGCAGTACCTTTTTCAGATAATGTCCGGTGAATGAGTTTTTATTGTCGGCAACCTCTTCCGGGGTGCCTTCGGCAATGATTTCACCGCCACCGGAGCCGCCTTCCGGGCCAAGATCGATTATCCAGTCCGCAGTTTTGATAATGTCCAGATTATGCTCAATCACCACAATGGTATTGCCATGGTCGCGAAGGCGGTGCAATACATCCAGCAACTGTTGTACGTCGTGGAAATGCAGGCCGGTGGTAGGTTCATCCAGAATATAAATTGTACGGCCTGTGTCACGTTTGGACAGCTCCCTCGATAATTTGATGCGCTGAGCCTCACCGCCAGACAGGGTGGTCGCACGCTGGCCCAGGGTAATGTAGCTCAGCCCTACATCCATCAGGGTTTGCAGCTTGCGCTTGATCACCGGGATGGCCTGGAAAAACTCCAGCGCATCCTCGATAGTCATTTCCAGTATTTCGTGAATGTTCTTGCCCTTGTAATGGATATCCAGGGTTTCGCGGTTATAGCGTTTGCTCTTGCACACATCGCAGGGCACGTAGATGTCCGGCAGGAAATGCATTTCTACCTTGATCACACCATCGCCCTGACAGGCTACGCCGCGACCGCCTTTGACGTTGAAACTGAAGCGGCCGGGCTGGTAGCCGCGGGAGCGGGCTTCCTGGGTGGCGGCAAACAGTTCGCGGATGGGGGTAAACAAACCGGTATAGGTGGCCGGGTTGGAACGGGGTGTGCGACCGATGGGAGCCTGGTCTATGTCCACCACCTTGTCGAAATGATCCAGATTCTCATAGTCTTCAAACGGTGCCGGTGCTTCCGAGGCGCCATTGATTTCCTTGGCCAGCAGACGATACAAAGTGTCGTTGACCAGGGTAGATTTACCCGAACCGGAAACACCGGTCACACAGGTAAACAAGCCCACCGGGAATTCCACATTGACGCTTTTCAGGTTATTGCCCGTGGCGCCTTTGAGACGGAATACCTGGCCGGAATGGGGCGTGCGCGTGGCGGGTACCGGGATTTCCATGGCGCCGGAAAGATATTTTCCTGTGAGTGAAGCCGGGTTTTTCATGATTTCTTTCGGTGTGCCCTGGGCCACCACTTCACCACCGTGGACGCCGGCGCCGGGGCCGATATCAATCACATGATCGGCGCTCAGAATGGCGTCCTCATCATGCTCCACCACGATCACTGTATTGCCTATATCCCGCAGGTGGTTCAGGGTGGTGATGAGGCGGTCGTTATCCCGCTGGTGCAGGCCGATGGAGGGCTCATCCAGGATGTACATCACCCCCACCAGGCCGGCACCGATCTGGCTGGCCAGTCGAATACGCTGGGCTTCGCCGCCGGACAGGGTGTCGGAACTGCGATCCAGGGACAGATAATTGAGGCCTACGTTGACCAGAAAGCGTAATCGGGCCGTGATTTCCTTGACGATTTTTTCCGCAATCTCACCCTTCTTGCCCGGCAGGGATAACTGCTCGAAAAATTCGAAACTCCCGGCCACGGGCAGGTTGGTTATGTCGGGCAAAGAACGGTCTGCGATAAACACATGGCGTGCCGAGGCATTGAGCCGGGTGCCGGCGCAGCTGGGGCAATCTGTCTGGCTGAAATACTTGGTCATTTCTTCCCGCACGGCGCTGGATTCGGTTTCGCGGAAGCGGCGCTGCATGTTGGGAATGATGCCTTCAAAAGGATGCACCCGGGTTTTATGCTTGCCCTGACTGGACGGATACTTGAAATCGATTTCTTCCTCGCCACTGCCGTACAGAATGATGTGTTGAATTTTTTTCGGCAGTTCATTCCAGGGCTTGTCCAGATCAAACTTGTAGTGTTTGGCCAGGCACAGCAACATGCCGTAATACCAGGCATTGCGGCGATCCCAGCCGCGAATGGCGCCGCCGGGCAAACTCAGGCTGGGGCTGGCCACCACCCGGCTGGGGTCGAGAAACTGGATATGGCCAATGCCGTCGCATTCGGTACAGGCACCGGCGGGATTGTTGAAGGAAAATAATCGGGGTTCCAGTTCATTCAGACTGTAGCCGCAGGTAGGGCAGGCGAAGCGGGAGGAGAATACGATTTCTTCTTTCTCGGTCGCGCCGCTCTTGCGCTTCCCTGCGCCCGCAGCATGAGTGCCTCCCTGCACGTCGTCCATCCAGGCGATGCGGGCGATGCCGTCGGTGAGATTAATGGCGGTTTCAAAGGATTCCGCCAGGCGCAGGCCCAGATCGGGCCGCACCTTGAACCGGTCCACCACCACTTCAATGGTATGTTTGAGGTTCTTTTCCAGCTCCGGTGCTTCTTCCAGTTCATACACCTTGCCATCGATGCGGGCACGGATAAAGCCCTGGCGCTTGAGGTCTTCGATCAATGTCTGGTATTCGCCCTTGCGGTCCTGAATCACCGGCGCCAGCAGCATCAGCTTGCTGTCTTCCGGCAGGGCCAGCACATGGTCCACCATTTGCGAAATGGTCTGGGCTTCCAGTGGAATGCCATGGTCCGGGCACTTGGGTGTGCCGGCGCGGGCGAACAACAGGCGCAGGTAGTCGTAAATTTCGGTGACCGTGCCCACGGTGGAGCGCGGGTTATGGGAGGTGGTTTTCTGCTCAATGGATATGGCCGGCGACAGGCCTTCGATATGGTCAATATCGGGTTTTTCCATCATGGACAAAAACTGCCGGGCATAGGCCGACAGGGATTCCACATAGCGGCGCTGACCCTCGGCAAAAATGGTATCGAAGGCGAGGGACGACTTACCCGAGCCCGACAGGCCGGTGATAACGATCAACTTGTCGCGGGGGATATCAAGGTTGATGTTCTTCAGATTATG
The DNA here is from genome assembly GCA_041592495.1 of Gammaproteobacteria bacterium. Taxonomy (GTDB): domain Bacteria; phylum Pseudomonadota; class Gammaproteobacteria; order SZUA-229; family SZUA-229; genus JBFHPZ01. Next base: position 3,646 of record JBFHPZ010000134.1, read on the forward strand.
GGTACGGGCGCCGCGAATTTGTATTTCTTGCATGATGTAAGCCGGTCGGGGGAAACCTGAAAGCATAACCAAAAGGGAGGGCCTTGGCTATCCGGGTTTTGTTGCCTGTTCACCGGCATTCTATTGCCTGAGTTCGAGATTCTGACGACGGATTCAGGTAGAATTCAGCCTTTTATTTAACGGGCAAGCTATGCGTCAACAAGAACAGGCCTGGAGTGCACTGGAAAAGCGGGCGGGATATTCCCTGGCCATGATTTACGCCGTGCGCATGATGGGGCTGTTCATGATCCTGCCGGTGTTTTCGGTTTACGCCGAGAGTCTTCCGGATGCGACACCCTTGCTCACCGGCCTGGCTTTGGGTATCTATGGACTCAGCCAGGGTTTGTTACAAATTCCATACGGCATGTTGTCCGATCGATTTGGCCGCAAACCCATGATCACCCTCGGCTTGCTGATTTTCGCTGCTGGCAGTCTGATCGCCGCTGCCTCCGATAGTATTTATGGCATTATTCTCGGTCGTGCCCTGCAGGGCAGTGGTGCCGTCGCAGCGGTACTCATGGCTTTGGCGGCTGATTTATCCAGGGAAGAACACCGCCTGAAAATGATGGGGTTGATCGGTGTCAGCATCGGGTTTGCCTTTGCCATATCCATGGTGCTGGGGCCGGCACTGAGTAAATATATCGGGGTTTCAGGTCTGTTTGTGGTGATCGCCATCATGGCGTTATTGGCTATCGTAATTCTTTATACCCTGGTGCCTGATCCCAGCCACAGCTTTTTCCATCGCGATACCCAGGCCTCACCCACAGAATTTGCTGAAGTGTTGGTAGATACGCAATTACTACGACTGGATTTCGGCATCTTCGTGTTGCATATGGTGCTCATGGCCAGTTTTGTCGCCATTCCCCTGATGTTGCAAAATGAAGCCGGCTTTCCGGTGACAGATCACTGGAAGTTGTACCTGCCGGTATTTTTACTATCGGTGGCACTGATGGTGCCGTTCATCATCAAGGCCGAAAAAAAGCGCAGGATGAAACAGGTGTTTATCGGCGCTATTATTGCCCTGGCACTGGCGGAGTTGGGCCTGTTTGTCCGAGGTGATTCTGTATGGCATGCGGGTTTTACCCTTGTGATTTTCTTCACAGCGTTTAATCTATTGGAGGCCAGCCTGCCGTCACTGGTGGCGAAAATGGCCCCGGCGGATCGCAAGGGAACAGCCATGGGCATTTATTCCAGTGGCCAGTTCTTCGGTGCTTTTGCCGGTGGCGCCCTGGGAGGCATCAGCTATCAACACTGGGGCAGCAGCGGCGTTTTTCTGGTCTGTACCCTGGGAATTTTGGTATGGTTGGTCATAGCCATAGGCATGAAGAACCCACGTTATGTCAGTACCTATTTGTTAAATGTGGGCAAGATAGCCCCGGGATCAGCGAATGAACTTATTGCCCAGCTGGTCGCGGTACGCGGTGTGGCAGAAGCCACGATTGATGTCGAAGCAGGCATTGCCTATTTGAAAGTTGAATTACATGCACTGGATGAAGCAAAGCTATACAAGTATTCAGTGAACAAGTCCAAACTATAACCAGAGCAGGAAACGATAATGGCGCGCGGAGTAAATAAAGTAATTTTGGTTGGTAACTGTGGCAAAGACCCGGATACCCGTTATACCCCCAGTGGCAGTGCAGTCACCAATATTTCCATTGCCACATCGGAGCAATGGACAGACAAACAGTCGGGTCAGAAACAGGAACGCACTGAATGGCATAATGTAGTGTTCTACAATCGCCTTGCTGAAATCGCCGGTGAGTATTTACGCAAGGGTTCGCAGGTATATGTTGAAGGCAGTTTGCGTACGCGCAAGTGGCAGGACAAGACAGGCAACGACCGTTACACTACCGAAATCATAGCCAATGAAATGCAAATGCTGGGTGGACGTGGCGGTGCCGGCGGTGGTGATTACTCTTCGTCATCATCTTCATCATCATCCTCGTCTTCTTCGAATATGAATCAGTCCAGAAATGAACCCATGCCGGTTGATGATTCATTTGATGATGACATTCCATTCTAGAAAAATCAGCAAAAGAACTGTTATTAAAAGGAGGCTGTTCAAGCCTCCTTTTTAGTTTTTAATATTTTTTTGTTTCAGCAACTCAGTCATATCTTCAGCGGCTAATGGCTTATAAAAATAATAGCCCTGAACATAATCACATTGTAGTTCTTGCAGAAATGTTAACTGGTCTATGTTTTCTACGCCTTCCGCAGTGACCTTGAGACGCATGGCGTGAGCCATGCTGATGATTGCAGTGATGACTGCTTCACCATCTTCGTTGTTTGATATTTCATTGATAAAGCTGCGATCGATTTTCAGGTTATCGATCAGTAGTTTTCTTAAATAAGCCAGAGACGAATAGCCAGTGCCGAAATCATCCAGTGCAATTTCAACGCCCAGGTTGCGAATGCTTTTCAAAATTTCGCCTGTCCGTTGCAGATTGTCCAGGAAAATACTTTCGGTCAATTCGATTTCAATCAGTTTTGGATCAAGCTGATGCTGTTTGAGTGCGCTTTCGATAATATTGGCAAGGTCGTAACCGGAGAACTGTACACTGGAAACATTAACGGCAATAGTGATGCTGGGCAGGCCTTTCTTTTGCCACACTTTATTTTGCCGGCATGCTTCATTCAATATCCATTCACCCAGTTGCAGAATCATGCCATTTTCTTCAGCAATAGAAATGAACTGATCCGGAAATACCATGCCCAGCTCCGGACTGTTCCAGCGGATCAGTGCCTC
>JBFHPZ010000135.1:0-6380 GCA_041592495.1 Gammaproteobacteria bacterium
ATAAAGTCATACTGACAGATTTTAAAAAAGAAAATAAATCCGCAGTGCGTATATGGTCAGCAGCCTGTTCCAGTGGCCAGGAACCCTATTCAATCAGTATGACTGCAGATGAATTTGCAGTGCAAAATCCGGGGCTCAGAGTTGAGGTAGTGGCAACAGACATATCACAAGCCATTCTGAACGAAGCCAGGGAAGCCAAATACGATGCGCTTGCTCTGGCCAGAGGTCTTTCAGAAGAACGCAAACGACGTTTTTTTTCGCCCATCGGCACCCAATGGCAGGTAAATGCCAATATTCGCTCACGTGTGAGCTTCCGTGAAAATAACCTGCTGCAAAGTTATGCTGCACTGGGTAAGTTCGATGTTATTTTCTGTCGTAACGTATTGATCTATTTCTCGGCTGAATCCAAAAAAGACATTCTCAATCGCATGGCCGATAGTCTCAACCCCCGTGGTTTTTTGATGCTGGGTGCTTCGGAATCCATTTCCCAATATTGCGATCGTTTTGAAATGGTGCGCGCCAGCACCGGCGTCGTTTATCGTAAAAAAAATTATTGAGCTTATAGATTAAAGACGAAAGTACAAAGCTTCCGAACCTGTGCTCCTTTGTACTTTCAGCTTTAAACTTTAGCCTTTCTATCCTTGCCGCCTGCGGCAATCTTTGCCGCTTTTCTCGAATCTCTCTGCAGGCTAAACCAGTAAGTTGTTGAAAAACAATATGAAAAAAATCTGGCATGGGCCTTGCCTTGTGTTATGCAAGAACGGAGAGAAGTATGACCATCAATTTCGACAAGGCATTGGGTATACACGATAAGGCGCTATTGCTATTCGAGCGTAGAACCCAGCTATTGGCAGAAAATATCACTAATGCAGATACGCCCAATTATAAGGCGCGTGATATCGATTTTGACAGCATACTGCAACAAACCAATACCGATCAATTACAGCTGCAAGCCACTCGACCGGGTCATATTGGATTTCCACAAGATGCAATGAATCAGCAAGTTGAATACCGCATTCCCGAACAAAGCTCAGCCGATGGCAATACGGTGGATATTCAGAAAGAGAAGGCTGCATTCGCCGAAAACACTGTGCGTTATCAAACCACATTAACCATTTTGTCACGACGCCTGAGTGGCATCGTGAGTGCATTCAAGGGTGAATGATTATGTCCGTATTTAAAATATTTGATGTGGCCGGTTCCGGCATGAGCGCACAAATGCTCCGGTTGAATACCGTAGCCAGCAACATAGCCAATGCGGAAACCATGGCAAGTAATCCTGAGGATGTTTACAAGGCAAGACACCCGGTATTTGAGAGTGTTCTCAATGAGTTCGGCGGCCAGCAGGAAGCGGCGACTGTCAAGGTCAGTGAAATTGTTGAAAGCAATACCCAGCCGATACCGCATTACATGCCGGGACATCCAATGGCGAATCAGGATGGTTATGTATTTAGCCCCGGTATTAACGCCGTGGAAGAAATGGCCGACATGATTTCGGCATCAAGAAGTTATCAGAACAATATTGAAGTGCTATCAACAACCAAGGAATTGTTGCTGCGCACTTTGCAACTGGGTAGAAGTTGAGGAGCTGAATGATGGAAATCAATAATTATAGTTCGGTTGGTTTGCGCACCGCAGCTGATGTGGCGTCGGAAGAGAATGCCGATAATCAATCACTCGGGCAGGATGACTTCATGCTGCTTATGACTGAGCAGTTAAAAAATCAGGATCCTTTAGAACCTATGGATAACGGTGAGTTTCTGGCGCAGATCGCCCAGTTCGGCACCGTGGACGGCATCAATAAATTACTGGAAAACTTCGATAGCTTCGCCAGCGGTATGCAGTCCAGCCAGGCATTACAGGCATCCAATCTGATTGGGCGTAATGTACTGGTTGATCATGATGAAGGATATTTGTCATCAACCGGAACGGTGCAGGGTGCTGTCGAGTTAAATAATACAGCTGATGTCGCAGTGAATATTTATGACTTAACTGGCGAAGTAGTTAATCGCATTGAAATGGGACAGCAATCACCGGGCCTGGTGCAATTCAACTGGGATGGAACAACATTCAGTGGACAACGTGCAGCATCTGGTCGTTATCGGGTTGAAGTTGAAGCCACTCGTAATGGTGAGACCGAATCAATGCAAACCCTGATGTCATCCAATGTGGTCAGTTTGACTTTGGGTGGCGTTGGTAAAGAAATGAAAGTTGAGCTGGAAAACCTGGGTCAGGTTGATTTCAGTCATGTTTATCAAATTCTATAAGGCAAAGTCCGAGGAGTTTCATCATGTCATTTAACATTTCACTTAGTGGCTTGAACGCAGCATCTGCGGACCTGTCAGTAACCAGTAATGATATCGCCAATGTGGGCACAATTGGATACAAGGAATCCCGCGCTGAATTCTCTGATATTTATGCTGCATCTCCGCTTGGTGCTTCATCGAATGCGATTGGTGCTGGTGTTAAATTGTCCAATGTGTCGCAACAGTTCGGGCAGGGTAATCTGGAATTTACCGAAAACACACTGGACCTGGCGATTAGCGGTGATGGTTTTTTTGTATTACGTCCAAACCAGACCAGTAATGACACTATTTACACTCGGGCAGGCGCCTTTAATGTTGATCAAAATGGATTAATTGCCAATAGTGCAGGTCAAATTCTGCAAGTGTTTCCAGTGGATGCAACGGGTAATGTCACCACCACCAGCCTGACTGGAACAGTACCCTTGAGTGTGCCTAACACCATCGGTATACCTCAAGCCACAACACAGGTAGATATCAATCTTAATTTCCCGGCTGACGTTTCACCCGCAATCGATCCAACAGCACCAGGTGGAATTGATGCCGAATTCGCGGCAGCTAATCTAGCAGGCACCACGGTATCACCTAATTCTGCCACTTATCATAATTCAACATCGGCAACTGTTTTTGATTCCCAGGGTAATTCCCATATCATGACCATGTACTACATCATGACAAATGATTTGAATAATACATGGGAAGTACGCTCAACCCTGGATGGTTATCCCATGACAGCAACTGGTTCCCAGGTGATCGATTTTAATAGCTCAGGCGTGATCGATGTGGGTGATGCTGATGGCGATGGTACATCCACTACCAATACTGCCGGAGTTGATGGCGCAATTGGTTATAACGCCTTTACCTTGTCTAATGGTTCTGCACCCTTACAGATCGTTCTCGACTTATCCAATCAGGGCAATACCCTGACCCAGGAATCACAGGGTGCATTTACCGTACAGTCATTGAGCCAGGATGGTTATTCAACAGGCCGTTTAACAGGTCTGGAACTGGATGACGAAGGACTGGTTCGGGCTTCATTTACCAATGGTCAGACAACAGCTCTGGGTAAAATTGCACTGGCGCGTTTTGATAATCCACAGGGCTTGCGACAAACCGGTGATACCTCATGGGTTGAAACGACGGAATCAGGTGTGGCCACAGCCGGTGAAGCAGGTACCGGAAACTTCGGTTTAATCCAGTCCGGTGCACTGGAAACATCCAACGTGGACTTAACCAAAGAACTGGTTAATCTCATCACCGCACAACGAAATTACCAGGCCAACTCAAAAGCCATTGAAACAGCTAATGCGGTAACACAAACCATTATCAATATACGTTAGGAGGAAAAAGTTAAAAGGTTAAAGTTTAAAGGCCCATGTTTTTCCTTTGTACTTTTCACTTTTTACTTTGAACTGATGTTATGGACAAAATGCTTTTCATAGCCATGAACGGTGCCAGCCAGGCAATGCAGGCACAACAATCGATTAGCCATAATCTGGCAAATGTCAGTACGGTTGGTTTCAAGGCGCATCTTGACTCATACAACAGCTGGCATGTGGAAGGGCCGGGTTTTAATACCCGTGCCTATAACCAGCTGGAAATGAAGGGTAACAACATGATGTCGGGTGATTTTGCAACCACCAATCGCGAGCTGGATGTTGCCATAAATGGCGATGGCTGGTTTGCGGTACAGGGAAGTGACGGTAATGAAGCCTATACACGTGCAGGTGATTTGCGCTTGCAAGCAAATGGTCAATTAATCACCGGCACTGGCCATCCTGTGATGGGTAATGGCGGTCCAATTCTGATACCACAGGCACAAAAAATTGAAATTGGTGCAGACGGTTCCATCAGTATTATTCCTGTCGGTCAAACCGTAGATTCCCTTGCCATTATTGATCGCATTAAGCTCGTTAATCCAGAACCAGACCAGATGCAAAAAGGCGAAGATGGTTTGTTTCGTTTGAAATCAGGTGATATTGCACCGGCGACAGCGGGAATCACTGTTGCATCCGGTGTGCTTGAACATAGTAATGTAAATGCTGTTGCAGAAATGGTTGATCTGATTCAGAACGCCCGCCAATTTGAAACCAATATAAAACTGATGAGAGTGGCGCAACAGAATGATGAAGCCAGCGCACGCTTACTTCGTAACTCATAGTCATTGGAGATAACATATGAACCCCGCACTATGGACTTCCAAAACCGGACTTGATGCACAACAAACACGTTTGTCCGTTATTTCCAATAATCTGGCAAATGTAAACACCACCGGCTTCAAACGTGATCAACCCGTGTTTGAAGATTTGATTTATCAAAATGTTCGCCAGGTGGGTGGGCAAACCTCCGAAGATACGCAATCCCCTTCGGGCATGTCGCTTGGTACCGGTGTGCGTGTCGTTGCAACTGAAAAATTGCATACTCAGGGTAATCTTGTGCAAACAGGTAATACACTCGATATCGCAATTGAAGGTCGTGGTTTTTTCCAGATACTTCGCCCGGATGGGTCGCTGGGTTATACACGTGATGGTTCATTCCAGGTCGATTCGAATGGTCAGATGGTTACCGCCAACGGTTATCAATTGCAACCGACTATCACCATTCCTTCAAATGCACAAAGTATCAGCATTGGTGAAGATGGTGTTGTAACCGTGCTTGCCGGCGGCACAGGAACACCAACCCAGATCGGTAATATTCAAACCGTCGATTTCATTAATCCAACCGGCTTGCAACCCATTGGTAAAAATCTGTATCTGGAAACGGCGGCCAGTGGTTCACCACAAACAGGTACGCCCGGTTTGAATGGTTTGGGAACCTTGAGCGGTGGTTATCTTGAAAGTTCCAACGTCAATGTGGTTGAGGAGCTGGTAAATATGATTGAAACCCAGCGTGCCTATGAAATGAATTCAAAAGTGATTTCAACAACTGATGCCATGTTGCAATACGTAAGTAACAACCTCTAGTTGTAAGAAGCAGGTAAGGTTATGAATAATCTAAAACTGATTTTGGCGATGGTCATTGTTGCAACAGGGCTTAGTGCCTGTGCAACAAATTCACCCCATGAACTGGCGGAATTTGAACCCTTGGTGCGTCCGGTTGAACAACAACCGCCCCGTTATGAAAATGGCTCATTATTTCAAACCAGAAGTATTTCGCTGTTCGAAGATCCGAAGCCTTTCCGTGTTGGCGACATCATTACCATTGTGTTGGCGGAAAGCACCAGTGCCAGTAAAAGTGCCGCTACCAATACCAAGAAAGATGATGACATCAGCATCGATGTGCCCAGTGTGTTTGGTGTGACACCTACGCATAATGGTAATACCTTGTTGAATTTGAGCATGCAACCATCACGTGAATTCGAAGGTGAAGCAGATAGTAGTCAAAGCAACAGCTTGAATGGTCAAATTACGGTGACAGTGGTTGATATTTTATCCAATGGCAATCTGGTGGTGAAAGGTGAAAAATGGTTTACTCTGAATCAGGGAAGGGAATACATACGACTTGCCGGTGTCATTAGACCCCAGGATGTTAAAACCGATAACACCATCGCATCCGCCAAACTGGCCGATGCCCAGATTGCCTATAGTGGCGAAGGATTTGTGGCTGACAGTAATACCCAGGGTTGGTTCTCGCAATTCCTTAACAGCAAGTGGTGGCCGTTCTAATCTGTATGTCCGTAATCAACCACTTGATATTCTGGCCCGCTCCTGTAGCGGGCTTTTTTTTGCTTAACATCTATACTTCATTCATTCAAAAGAAAAAACCAATAGCGCATATTTTCATGCAAATGCAGCGGGGTAGAAAATGAACTGCTTAATAAAAAGTTTAATTTCTGTTTTTTTATGGATGATGATTTCGATTGTGGCTTTGGCCGCAGACAACAAAGTTGTGTTTCATATGAATGATCCGGCGCGACTAACCGAGCTGGTAAATGTCGTTTCCAATACTGCAACCGCTTTTCAACACAATGTTGATATTGTCGTCGTCATTAACGGACCTGCAATCACACGATTGACAAACATCTCGCATACCGAAGAAAGCATTCGCACGATACTCAATACCGGCGCGGAAATTAAC
>JBFHPZ010000136.1:0-6372 GCA_041592495.1 Gammaproteobacteria bacterium
ACAGGAAGTCGAGGAGTACCTTGAATTACGAATTGTTCAAATTATTCTGGTATCTGTAGCAGTGGTCATAATTTCCACTATCCTGCTATCACTGTTACTAAGCCATGTGGTGGTACACCCAATTGAACGATTGACCCATAAAATACAGGCCATCGCACTGGGTCGATTCAATGACAAGGTCATACCCGTGTCATGGGATGAAATTGGCCATTTGTTTAGTGACATAAACCACTTGCGTGTACGTTTCAGGCAAAAAGAAAGTGAACTGCTCGAATCACTCGTGAATCGCAATCGGTATATCAACATTAATATGATGGAAAATAATTGCAGGGCACTCGTCATCGATGATGACGAATCAATACGAATGATAGCCGAAAAATTGCTTACCAAAAATCATATTGAAGTCACCACGGCATGTGACGGCGCACAGGCAATTGATATCCTTAACAAACAACAATTTGATATTATCCTACTGGATTTAATCATGCCTGAAATGAATGGCTTCGAAGTCCTGAAGCAACTTAAGAAAAATGCTTCATATAACAATATCCCCGTTATTGTTGTTTCCTCAGTCACCGATAAGGAATCTATTGTAGAGGCTCTGAATAATGGTGCTACTGATTTTATTATTAAACCTTTCAATCATGATGAGCTCATTGCGCGTATCAATATACACATGAGCAAGTATCTCAGCGAAAAAGAAATCGACAGTATTATTGAAAAAGAAATCGATAGTTTACAAAGTTAGGCTTCTGTATCCATCACCGCAGTACACTGCATAGATGTAATGATTGCCTCAGCATCCGTAACATCACCAGGGATAGCCCGGATTGCATTACATCCGGGCCAGGTTGATTAAAATTTATAAAAGTTTGTATTGAGGTAGGCGGTCACATCGTCAATGTCCTGTTCGGACAGCGCAGGGTCGTAGTAATCGCCCCAACGCGCCACTTCCTTACGAAGATCAGGTAAGGTCTTTATTTCACGTCTTGGCGATACATACAGGCTGGTGCCATGGCAGGTGAGGCACACGGCATGTACCTGTTCACCACGGGCTACCGGGTCAGCCTGGCCGGAGTCGGTGCAGGCCGTAATCGCCAACATACCGAAAAGCAGGAAGAATAAGCGCATCGTACTTCTCACTGTTTTCGCGATCATGGCTTATCTCCACGCTGGCGCAGGCGCTCACGATGATGTTGGGGTTCGCACTCCATGGGATCCAGATTACGCTCGATGGCCCGTGCCCGCATTTCTTTCTGGTGTGCCTGGCGTATCTCCGCTTTTTCCTGCGGGGTGCGAGCCGCACGCATACGTTCACGGTAGGCCACGCGTTCCTCATGGGTCATGAGATCGGCACAATAAATCAGATCTCGTTTTTGCCTGGTTTCTGAGGGAGATTTGTCTGTGTCGGCAGCGAGTGCCGGTAAGCCGGAGAGAGTAACAAAGGCTAAAATGAATAAGGTGCTAAACAGTTTGTACATTGTATCACCTGCTGTTTGGTAGAAATGCCTGGTGCATATTACCCGCTTAAAGAAAAATAATATTTATCCAGGATCAAAAAACTTAAGAAATAAATCCGGATAGCAAACTACGTAGTGATGAAGATCGTCAATAAACGCAGTACGTTGTGCCGTAAGGATTCATACTGGACTAGCATAAGGCACAATAACATTAAAATTTTATTGGAACCTAACCACCACCGGGTCAGGCCTGTACCTTGTTTAAATATTCCGATAGCGCCTTATCCCGTGTGCTGATATGCGCAACCAGAAATTGACGCATATCACTGACGGTTTCCAATGTCATCTTGTCCTGCCCTGCAGTAACAGTTTTCATAATCTCGTTAAGGTACTCTGTCATTGCTTCATGATCATTAACATGATCATCATAATCAAGATAGGCGTACATGCGCATTAGCAGTTCTTCCGACATAAAATGGAGCTCGGAGTAAGAAGTCAATTGATTAAGAATTTGATTAACTTCGGATGCCGATTTTTTTTCGGTCACAGCATCATATAATGCGTTCAATAAACCAATTTGTATGTGATGTTCATTATCGATGCTATTTACATCAGGCTTAACATGAGTTTGATCTTTAATGCTGCTCATTGTTTATCTCCGTGTTTTATTTTCCACTGTATCTGGATGTATTGTTGGTTTTCTCTGCGATTAAAACCAGACAATGTAAATATCTATACAAGCTCTAGTACAAAACAGGACACCAATAAGCCTGGCGCATTGCGCCGGGAGGGTCTATACGACGCAATAATGATTGCGCCCTATGCCAGCTAATGCATCAACTTGATTTTGAACACCTTAGCAATCGCATCTATGGTTTCGGGGCTATCCCACTCCCGTGCTCCGTGAACCTTGTTCAATATCCGGCCATCAGCATCGACTAAAACAGTCAGCGGAATCGTTTTTGCACCCAGCATATTTTCCAGTAACAGCTTGTGGTCTATAAAATTGTCAAAGCTAATGTTTGTCTGTTTGATGAGGTCAACGGCCTTATTGCGATAGTCATCTGTCGAAATCCCTATAATGTTAAAGTCTTTTCCGCTATACCGCTGCGCAAGTCGCTCCAGTGAACCCATTTCGGCCCGGCAGGGACCGCACCAGCTGGCCCAGACATTTATGATCAGCGGCTTGCCCTTAAAAACAGAAAACGTTTTCGATTTCACATTAAGTCCATACAGCGTTGCCTCACGCAAGTAGCCACCAATCTCGACCTCGCCTGACATGCCTGCAATGACCGTCGTTCCAGGTTTAATTTGAGCATGGGTTGAAGAAATTGCTGAAGTTCCGTTATCGCTAATATGTCCATCTGCAGTAAAGCCATTTGTAATATAGAGAACGGCAAAGTCACGTCCCAGGGTTTTACTGTGAAAGTTTTGCATAGGCATCATGTTAGAAAATGAGATCATGTCACCCTTGTTTACTGATGTGACTGGCCCTGCCGCCCAGACTTTCTCTTTATCTGTTTCAACCTCGACATAGGTGAAACTGTCAGTAGTAATTACCTCTGTTACTTTGCCGTAGATTGTTAAGGGATCATTTTGCGGCGCTTTTGTTGTGTTATTTTGTGCAGCATGTGCTGTATTTACCAAGCCGGTAATAAGCAAATAGAAACCAAAACAGATAAGTAGTCGAATCGAAAAATAGGGCGGGTGCAGCACTGTATAATTACTCGCGGTTTAGATATTTAGAATGTTCCAAGGCGGACTAGTCTCACTAGTGGCCTCGATTAGTATATCGTAATAGAGGTATCTTTCGGAATTAAACCTACTGTTACACTAGCAACCTGAATCCACGAATTAACAAAGACTACCTTTTAATCTTAAAACCAAAAAAAATATTATGGCTGTTGTTCTTTGCCCTAACTATTAACCTCGCAGGAAAATTTCCCTCTTTATTCACACATTGTGCGCAGTCAAACCCAATATGCCTGCAATAATATTTAATTGGTAAGTATTAAAAGTTTTGAACTGGTTAAGATTTTACACCCGTCAAATCTTATAGAGTCGGAACAAGGTTAAGTAACAATACTTATCTATAAATGATACCTAAAGGAGGATTCTTTATGCGAATCCAAGCGCTCGCTTTAACTGGATGTAATCAGCTGGCATTTCTTTCTGCACTAGCTCTGACTGCCAGCATATTAACCGCCTGCTCCTCCGAATCTGAATCACCTGAAAATTATTTATCAACGACTAATGCCTCACTGGAAAGCAGTCGCGACTCGGATCATTACCGCGATTACCCCAGCAGTACCACACCACAATACAGCATACTTGCGGCAAATGACCTGGGTATGCATTGCGCAGATCAGGATTATCAAATTTTCAGCATATTGCCACCCTTTAACGTAGTGCATGCGCAGGTTGTCGAAAAAGGTCGCTCCGGAACGGAGCCCAAACTACACACCAACGATACCGTTGATGTCGTTTATTCCGCCACATTTAATCCAGATGATCCTGTTGGCAGCAGCTCAATCAATACCACAAGCCAGAACATGTCCGGTGTTTTCAAAAGCAATTTCTGGCAACGACTGGGCCCCAATGGCACGGCTCCCACACTGGGTATAAAAGCGTATGAGTCACTTTATCCCAGTCTGTTAGCAGTTGATCCAGCAAACACTTGCCAACTCACCAATACCTGCCCCAGTGTGCTGACTCTGTTTGATACACCCTTACCAATCGACCTTGGCATTCCTGTACCCGATCCAGCCTTGCTCTATCCTGAATTCGGTGTGAGCCAACTGGTGACCGGTCAACAATCCATGCCCGGCCTGGCCAACCTGCCCCAACATTTCGATCGTTTCGATCGTGATTTACCCTTCTTTGTTAATTTCCCGTTTGGTAGCCGCATACGCGATGCCAACTGGTTTGCGGCGGATGGAATTCCTGTTTTACCCGTTGATGATTCCGGTCGTGATAATGCCTATCCCTTAATGAAAGTTCAGGCCATCAGAAAGCACGGCAGCGCTTCAAACCCGGCGGATGTATTAGCATCGCTGGATGTTGTATTGCCTGTAGCCTCTGAAGCAGACTGCCAGAATTGCCATGTTGATCCGATTGACTGTGCCGATCCCGGATTACCTGGCTCTATCCAGAGTGATAACTGCAATGGCTCGGCGGTGCCTCTGGCCAGCCGGGGCAATGAAACTGAGTTCAGCAACAGTTATTTTGCGCTTACAACGATTGATACGGCACCGGGCTTCAACCGGCAACAACAATTGTTGAATGCAGCCAAAATCAACATCCTGAAACTGCACGATGTTAAACATGGCGCTGCGTACAAAAACTGGAACAATGGCGTATTCGTCGATTCACAATGCAACCTGAATACCGATACCCATGATGCCAATTGCCTGGTCAACCAGACACCGGTGCAATGTTCACAATGCCATTATTCACCAGCACTGGATCTGGCTCAGGTAGGTCCGATTGATGAACCGCAACAGGGCTCAAAAGGTCGGCAACAGACCGTGCATATCAGCATGTCCCGCGCCATGCATGGCCATCATGGTGAATTCATATCATTATTCCCCGACATGCCGCCGGCAAAAGATGCCAATGGCATTCAACGCGATGAATTGCTTACCGAAAACATTCTGGAAGAAACCTGTTATCAATGCCATCCCGGAAAGCGCACCCAGTGTTTACGTGGCGCCATGTTCTCTGCCGGTATTGTTTGCCAGGATTGTCATGGCGATATGCAACAGGTTGGCAATGACTTCACCGGCGACCTTGCCAGCAACCCGTTTCCCGGTGGTGCAGATTTAACCAAACGAGTGCCATGGGCAACAGAACCGGCTTGCCAGTCCTGCCATATTGCGGATGCCGTTACGGTTGCGTCCTTTAATACGGCCGATTATTTGTTTGCCGATGATGGTTTACGCTTATTACAAACGTATAAAGTTTCTGACGCGAACAATATTGATCTCAACCTGATCAAATCGCCCACCTCACGTTTTGCGGAAAACGAAAGCCTGTATCGCCTCAGCAAGGGACACGGTGGCGTGATGTGTGAAGCCTGCCATGGCAGCACCCATGCTATCTGGCCCGTTGCCAACCCTATGGCAAATGACAACCTGGCCGCAAGGCAGCTGCAAGGTCATAGTGGTACTGTCATTGAGTGCTCAACATGCCACCAGCCCGGCTCACTGGGGCTAACACTGGATGGCCCGCATGGTATGCATCCGGTGGCAGACAACGACTGGAATGAACACCACGATAATTTGTTCGAGAAAAATCGCACGCAATGCCAGGCATGCCATGGCCTGAATGGTGAGGGTACCGTGCTTTCACGCATGGCCGCCACAAGGACACTCAAGTGCGACGAAGAAGACCTGGCGGGTTGTAACGCTAAAAAACAAATCACGCTCACCAAGGGCACCATGGTTGGATGCACCGAGTGCCATAAAAATGAAATGCTCAGTCATCGCGACTGATCATTCCATCAAATAACGATTCTCCCCGTAAGAGGGGTGGTAATCCTTCCAACATTACCGCTCCTCTCTTTTTAATCAATGCCCACCTTGTTCATGCCCGGCCATAAACTATAATTATTCGTAGCAACTGGTTAATACTGCCGTTTATCACTCGAAAAATGATATCTAATTGATTTAACAGATTTTACCGTCTATTAACACCTGAAACTTATATAACCGGGCCTGCAGGACAGACGCATAAGATACCCATGAAAGCAGAAACAATAATGAGTAAATCCATAGTCACTGTTGAAATGGATGACCCACTCAGCCTCATAAAAGAAATTTTTGATAACGCCAATTTCCATCACCTGCTTGTTGTTGAGTCGGGCATACTCTTTGGAGTCATTTCGGACCGGGACTTACTCAAGAACTTGAGC
>JBFHPZ010000137.1:0-6369 GCA_041592495.1 Gammaproteobacteria bacterium
ACTGGCGGCCAGCACCGTTCAGTTTATATCACCGAAAAACTGTGTAAATATTTCCAGGGCAAGTTACCCAATGTGTCCCTGCGTCATCGGGAGATGGAATGAGCACCGGTTTATTACTCATATCACATCCAGGTATAGCCAGTAATTTGCTGGATACCGCAGTGACCATGCTTGGGCGTTCAACACTGGAAATCGAAATACTGGAAGTCCCCTTCGATGCATCGGTTGAAAAAATCAAATCACAGGTGAGACAGCGTATAAGTAAACTGGATCAGGGCGATGGCGTTTTGATTTTGACGGATTTATATGGCGCCACACCCTGCAATATCGGCCACAACCAGATGACATCAACAACACGACTGGTGGCCGGACTCAATCTATCTATGTTATTAAGAGTACTGAACTATCCGCAACTGGGTCTTGAAGACCTGGCGCTCAAGGCTGTCAGTGGAGGACATGATGGTATTTTGTTGTGCGAATAAATAATGAGTGAAGTAATGACTGAAATTTCCCGCCCGGTAAACATAATCAATAAACTCGGTATGCATGCACGTGCTGCTGCAAAATTTGTCAGTACCGCATCCGCTTATGATTCCCATGTAGAAGTTGAACGTAATGGCCAACGAGTAAATGGCAAAAGCATTATGGGTGTAATGATGCTGGCTGCCGCCAAGGGCACCGAAATTATTCTACACATCAATGGCGATGATGCCGAAAATTGCGTGACGGCACTGGAGTCACTGATTAACAATAAATTTGATGAGGGCGAATAACGAATGCCGGTAATGTTCAATGGTATTGGCGTATCCAAAGGCATAGCCATCGGCAATGCCTATGTGCTGTGCCGTGACCAACCGGAAATTCGTGAATACGCCATTGCGCCGCAACGCATTGAACATGAAATTCAACGCTTTCATCGTGCGCGAAAGAAAGCCGGTAAACAGCTCCAGGCAATCAAACGCAAAATCAGCAAGGATATGCCGCAGGACATCACCCAGTTTATCGATACGCATTTGCTGATGATTGATGACCCGGTGTTATGCGATAGCACGGTTAAACATATCCGGCGCAGGGTGTGTAATGCCGAATGGGCATTACAAATTCAATGCGGTCGCCTGGTCAAAGTATTCGATGATATGGATGATGCCTATCTCAAAACCCGCAAGGATGATGTTATCCATGTGGTGCAACGTATACAGCATTGCCTGGCTATGGATACCGATGCAGAACACTATGATGAAAAAGATGAACACCTGAAAGGCCGCATTATTGTTGCCGACGATCTGACGCCGGCAGACACTCTGTTGTTGCAACACCAGAAAATTGCCGGCTTCATTACTGAGTACGGCGGCCCGCTCTCCCATACCGCCATTCTGGCACGCAACCTGGGCATACCCGCCATCGTTGGCGTTGCTAACATTCGCCAACTCATCCAGGCTAATGAAAACCTGATTATGGATGGTGGTCGCGGCATGATTATTGCCGCACCGGATCGCGCCAGCCTCAGTCATTTCCGTGAACAACGCAAGGATGAGCTGCAACGCAAGCGTGATCTGTTTAATCTGAAAAACAAAACCACGGTCACCCGGGATGGCATTAAGATTGAACTGCAAGGCAATATCGATCGTCCGGCGGATGTACGGACTTTACGTCAATTTGATCACACCGGCGTTGGTCTGTATCGCACCGAAATGCTGTTCCTGGAACGCAATGAAGCCCCGTCGGAAGAAGAACAGTTTGATACCTATCGTCGCGCCTTGCGTGCACTCAAAGGTGAGCCGCTCACCATTCGCACCGCTGATCTCGGAGCCGACAAGGAAATCAACAACAGCCTGCAACATGGTCCTCTGGCCCATAATCCGGCCATGGGTTTACGCGCCATTCGTCGCTGCCTGAAAGAACCGCAACTATTTATGCGCCAGCTGCGTGCCATCTTGCGTGTTGCGGCTTATGGACCGGTTAGTATGATGATACCCATGCTCACCTGCGTCAGTGAACTGGAAAAAACCATGGCACTCATTGATCAGGCCAAGGATGAGTTACGTGAATCCAAACAAAAGTTTGATGAGAATCTATCCATCGGCGCTATGATTGAGGTGCCGGCAGCTGCATTATCGGCGCCTGCTTTTGCTGAAAAACTGGATTTCCTGTCGATTGGCACTAATGACCTGATTCAATACACCCTGGCGCTGGACCGCATTGATGATGAAGTGAGTTATCTCTATAACCCATTGCATCCATCCGTATTGAAGTTAATCGATATTACCCTCAAGGCCGGTGATCAACATGGTATACCTGTATCTCTATGCGGCGAAATGGCAAGCGACCCGATATATACCCGATTATTGTTAGGTATGGGATTAAAATGTTTCAGTGTACAGGCCAATAGCCTGCTGGAAATCAAACGCATCATCATCAATAGCGATATCAGCAAACTGAAGCCTCACATCCACAAACTGCTTCGCTGTTCTCATCCGGATGATATTGAACAGGCTGTTGCTCAACTCAATGAAGAGTTCAGTATTTAAACCAGCTTGTGCAGTCTGTCCTTGCGACAAAATTCGCCAACACGTAGACTTGCCCCGCATAAACTACTGCTACACTTTAAGATAGCTCGATAGATTTCGGGCATGCTTAACACAAAAACTGATTGTAATATTGTTCACATGCATTCAGATTAAATTCATTCTGATTTCATTGTCGAATAAAAACGGGCTAATCCATGGCAGAACCAACAGACAGCGTTGAGAAAAAAGAACAGCATGTTCAGGCGCTGTCACAGGCGCTTGAAAGTGGCACGATCAACAATGCCAAAATTATGCTCAATGCGCTGCATCCTGCTGAAATTGCCAATCTGCTCGAATCATTACCACCACGCCAATGTGATCTGGCATGGAAACTGGTTACCAAAGAACAGCAAGCCGAAGTCCTGATTAATCTGGGTGAGGAAACCCGAAACTTACTGGTCAAGGACATGTCGCCACAACAATTGGTCAGTGTGGCGGAAGATCTGGATGTGGATGACTCGGCTGACTTCGTACAATCCCTGCCCGATGCGGTCATTAATACCGTTCTGCACTCGCTAAACCAGCAACATCGTGAAATGCTGGAAACAGTTTTGTCTTATCCGGAAGACAGTGCCGGTGGCTTGATGAACACCGACACCATTACCGTGCGCCCGGAAGTAACACTGGATGTGGTGTTACGTTATTTGCGCCTGCTGGGTGAAATGCCGGATTTGACCGATAGCCTGATTGTGGTTAACCGTCGTAATCATTACATCGGCACCCTGCCCTTATCGGAACTCCTCATCAATGATCCACAAAAAACCGTCTCGGAAGTGATGGATGACGAAGTGGAACCCATCGACTCCGACACTACAGATACCGACGTCGCCAAAATGTTCGAGGCCTATGACCTGATCTCGGCACCGGTGGTGGATGCCCATGGCATGCTGTTGGGCCGTATCACCATCGATGACGTGGTAGACGTTATTCGTGAAGAAGCAGACCACTCGGTATTGAGTATGGCCGGTTTGACCGATGATGAAGATCTGTTTTCACCGGTCATGCGCAGCAGCATGCGCCGCGCTATCTGGCTGGGTATTAACCTGCTAACCGCCTTCATGGCATCATGGGTGGTGAGCAATTTTGAAACCACGCTGGAAAAAGTGGTGACCGTCGCTGTATTAATGAATGTCGTCGCCAGCATGGGTGGCATCGCCGGCAGTCAGACTATTACCTTGATGATTCGGGGTATGGCCCTGGGCCAGGTCAGCCGCAGCAACCGTAAATGGATTTTCAATAAGGAAGTCCTGGTGAGTTTGATCAATGGTGCACTGTGGGCACTGGTGGTAGCCGCTATTGCCATTGCCTGGTTTGGTGATATGTCTATTGGCGCAGTGATTGCCGCTGCACTTTTGATCAATCTGTTTTTTGCCGCCGCTTCCGGCGTGATCATCCCACTGATTTTACGCAAATTCGGCATTGATCCTGCCATTGCCGGCAGTGTTATCCTGACAACGGTCACGGATATTGTTGGATTGTTCGCCTTCCTTGGCCTGGCAACCCTGTTCCTGCTTTAACTTACTTTGATTTTGCAGCCTTGAGATTGGCTGCAATACGCATACGCAATGCATTCAGCTTGATGAAGCCTTCCGCATCCTTCTGGTTATAGGCACCGGCATCATCTTCAAAGGTCGCAATCTTTTCATCGAACAATGAATCGGTGGCTGAACGACGTCCCACTGCACTGACACTGCCCTTGTACAATTTCACGCGCACATCGCCATTTACGTTTTCCTGGGACGCATCGATCATCTTCTGTAACATCAAACGCTCGGGGCTCCACCAGTAGCCGTTGTAAATCAGTGACGCATACTTAGGCATCAACTCATCTTTGAGATGCGCTACTTCACGATCCAGCGTCAATGATTCAATGGCACGATGTGCTTTCAACATAATGGTACCGCCGGGTGTTTCGTAACAACCGCGGGACTTCATGCCCACATAGCGGTTCTCGACTATATCCAGACGACCCACGCCGTTGGCACCACCGATTTCATTCAGTTTGGCCAGTACTTGCGCAGGTGACATGGCCTTGCCATCGATGGCGACGATATCACCTTTCTCGAAGGTCAACTCAAGGTAAGTCGCTTTATCCGGAGCGGACTCGGGGGACACTGACCAGCGCCACATGTCGTCTTCCGCCTCCGCCCAGGGATCTTCCAGAATGCCGCCTTCATAGGAAATGTGCAGCAAATTGGCATCCATGGAATAAGGGGATTTTTTCTTGCTCTTGGCATAATCCACCGGGATATTGTGTTGCTCGGCGTAGGCCATGAGTTTTTCACGTGAATTCAGATCCCATTCACGCCAGGGGGCGATGACCTGAATACCGGGTTTGAGCGCATAGGCACCCAGCTCGAAACGCACCTGGTCATTACCCTTGCCGGTAGCGCCGTGGGCAATGGCATCGGCACCGGTTTCATTGGCGATTTCCACCAGGCGCTTGGCTATCAGCGGGCGTGCAATGGATGTACCCAGCAGGTATTCGCCTTCATAAATGGTATTGGCGCGGAACATGGGGAAGACGTAATCGCGAACAAATTCTTCTTTCAGGTCATCAATATAGATTTCCTTCACACCCATGGACTTTGCCTTGGCACGTGCCGGCTCGACTTCTTCGCCCTGCCCGATATCCGCGGTGAAAGTCACCACTTCACACTGGTAATTATCTTCCAGCCATTTCAGAATTACCGAGGTATCTAAACCACCGGAATAGGCCAGAACGACTTTCTTGATAGTGGACATGCACATGCTCCAGAGAATTTTGAAGGATGCGCATTATACCGAAGACTGATGAGGAATTGCAGGACTTGCTGAATCAGTTGATATCACGCATAACCGAAACGGTCACTCGCCGGTTATTCGCCCGCCCCTGATAGCTGGTATTTCTGGCTATAGGCTGACGCTCACCATAAGCCTTTCGGCTAATCTGTTTTCTGGGAACCCCCCTGTCAATAAGATAATTTTCCACCGCCGCCGTGCGTGATTCAGACAAGCGTTGATTGTATTCACGCGTACCCTGGCTGTCGGTATGGCCTTCAATGAAGAACTTGAGACTCTTTTCTTCTTTTGCAAACAATGCCAGTTCATCCAGCTGCATTCTGGCGTCAGAGTCAAGCCTGTACTTGCCAGATTCGAACAAAACCACCGCGTCTTTTAAATCAGCCACGCCATAAGGCACCAGTTCACTTATACATTTCTGGAACTGCGGAAGCACTTCGTAAAAATTGACCGAGGATAATGTGACAACCACTTCATCGGTTTGATCGGCCCAGTCTTTGTATTGCAGCGTGGGCATAAATCCTGATTCCAGTTCATACAACAGGCGCAGTGCCAGATCACGGGTGACATAAAAAGGCGTTTTGCCATGGGACAAATTGAGCTGCCCCAGATCCTTTTCTTCCCCCGGTTTCCAGAATGGCGGAACCGATTTGATACTGGCCATGCCATCCTTCACCGGTGGCTCCGTTGCCACATTCATCATAAACGCCAGCTCACCCCCGGCGGAATAGACAAAACTACCCTTACCATAGCGTGGTATGGCATGGTTCAGCTCGCAACGGATTCTGGACGCAGCCACATCCCAGCGCGATTGCTCAATGGTCGCCTGGTAGCGCTGTATGGCCATGGCAGGTAGCGAAAACACGCCGATGAGTAGGAGTAATAGAACTTTGCTGATCATTGCTCTGCTTGTGATAATTCAGGGCTACCTGAATATTAGCGGCAGGCATGAGGGAAACTTTAGAGCCAATTTATGCCACTCGGGAATGCATTAGGTGCACATTGAGGAATAAGATGGGGC
>JBFHPZ010000138.1:0-6339 GCA_041592495.1 Gammaproteobacteria bacterium
CAGCGCTGGAAGTATAGTGATTTGGCTGTTTCGAAATCAGCTTCGCTCATGGTTGGCTGTTGCGCTTTTGCAGCTATGGCAGGCATAACTGCGACAGCGGATGCCACCATAAAGGTTGCAGAGACTAACCGCGTTAGATTTTTTCGGTTCATTTTTTCCTCACTCCTGCTGAATGTAGAATTGGTGGTCACTGACATGCTAGTGGGGGCTAACGACAACTCGCCTTGATGTTAATCAATACAAAATGTCAGTGAATTTTGCCAAGCCTAGTAAAGAACAGCGGTGATATGGCTACCTTGACCTTTGTCAAGGGCAGAAAAAGTCGGCCGGGTGTGATTTTGAGCAGATAAAAATTGTTGATGTAATTCAATAGCTAATTACATGAATGGACTAAGGTAACGTCGATACAATAATACGGCCTGTATTAAATTTAGCCATAAAATGCTGACACTGATGATCCAGATTATGGCCGCCGGATAGAAAAAAAGTTGTGGGTATAAACACGCAAGTAATAACAGTAACACTGCAAGTAAATGCAAATAAAACTGGATATAGGATTTTTTATGGCTGATGATTTTATTCATGGTAGGTATTTGAGACATGCGTTTACCGCCCGCAACTAATTTTTGCTGCAGGTGCAGCCACACCAGGAATGGCACAATTTTGTATAACATGCCGCATATTACTGACGCAGCAAAACCGGCGAAAAATAAAATGCCTAATAAAATATCAAGGTCTTTATGAGTGATTTCAGCATATAAAAAAAACAGTAAAGTCAGCAACAAACTTATCAGGCCTGTTATCCAGAAAAACAGGGTGGCATCCACCAGTCGTTTCTTGCGTTCTATTTGTAACTGAAGAGTTACGCTAATAAACGAAATCAGCATCATCACAATGGGCAATAGAATTAATAGATTAAGCCATTCCAGCGCATAACCGTTTATGCTGGCAACGTATTTTAAAACAGACCAGACGATCAGCATAAACAGTAAAAATACCGTTAGCCAGCGATGAAATAATACAGGGTATTCTTCCGTCACCTGAAACATGGGTATCACCTGATAAGCAACAGAAATCAACAACACCATAAGCCAGCCGATGCTGCCCCAGGCAATATGAATGGGTGTTAATTGACGCAACAAGGGCATATTTTCAAAACCATGACCTGATAACAGGGTAAGGCCCAGTGCAAGTGTTATCCAAAGTGAAATAATCGAAAAGCGCATACCTCTGGCTGAAGGATTTTTCGCTTGTGTTTTGAATAAGCTGATACTGACGAATAATAAAAATAGCAACAAGCCCGAGCCTACAAGTCCACTCGCAGCTTGTAACAGGATACTTTGGCTTTCACTAAGGCCCATAGCCAGAGCAAGTACCCCCAATGTAAATACAATATGCACAAGGCTACTGATAGTGGATGAGTAGGGAATGCTGCAACCCGCCAGCACCGGCAACAACTGAAACATTGCGCCCAGCATGGTCATGGTGACAAAGCCAAGGGTAATCAGATGGGTGAAGCCCAGCATTTGTGGCAGCCAGCGGCTGTCGAATAATTCTGGTCCATTAGCGAGCATCACCGCGGCCGCGAGGATGGCGAATAACGGTGCTGTTAAAAAAAATCGCAGGGGCGTCGCAATGGCGGGCGCCTGGTCAAGGGACAATTGAGTGTGATTCATGTTGCAGGCACCAGGGTTTATCCGGTGATTGCCTTCACTGCCTGCTGTGCTGCTTTGTCGCTGGCGCGCCAGATAAATATATCGAATGCACTGACGGTGCCACTAACAACTTTATAACGAAACCCGTTTTCATCCAGAATTCGGTATAAGGGTGTGGGCTGCATACGGTGAATCATTCTGATGTAGTCACCCTCGGCTAGTTTATCCAATGCATCCAAAGCCATCTCCATGGGTTCTGGCGGCTGTAATGCATGTACATCCACTACAATTTCATTGCTCATGGCTATTTCAACCTAGGCAGCATTACTGTTAATGTTGTCAATAATATTTTTAAGAAGTTGTTCGCTATCCTGGCCACAATGTTGATCGATCATCGGATACAGCACCTGTTCTTCTTTCATGTTATGTTGCTGGTTAAAAATATGAAAGGTTTCGCAAAGACCCAGAAACTCATCTTTGTCCTGTTGCTCTGCAGCATTTACCAGAGCATCCATTAATTCGCGCATTTGTTCGTGTTCACTGCGCATCATCATGGTGGGCCCCTGGATCATGCCCGTAGCATTTTCAAACGCAGGAAACAACGTGCTTTCTTCATGTGAAAAATGGTAAAGCGTTAAATCACGGAATTTATTTATCAGACTGGTTGTTTGCGGCCATTCTTTTTTTGATGCATGATATTCGGCCTGAACGAACACATCGTCACAACGTTTGTGATCCTGTGCCATCACCTGTTTAATCGACATAACAATATCCTCCATTGGGCTGCATATTATGCAATCCATTTCGTCGCCACTTTAACTCAGGTCAATTTAAAAAATTATTCACAGACAATGACTTGTGGATCATGCTGGCATGTATTTATTTATTTTATATAAGCGATTTATGATGAAGTCTGCCGGAACAAATTATCCCTCACGACCATCAACCCGTGCGTACAGGTACATGGGCGCATAGCGTTTAAACCAGATGGCGATACAGGATAACCAGACAACCGATGCAATCACATTCAGGCTCAGTCCCGCCAGAGACTGGGTGGCATTGAGATCCGACAGAATACGCAGCACCGCAGAGAATTGCAGGCCCAGGAATAACATCCAGGAGATAGAATCCAGCACCAGCATGCGGCCGGAGTGACCCATGGTGACACGGGAAGCCATGGCAATCAGCATAGCGGATATAAAGCCGATATTGATGGCATGCATAGGACCCTTGCCCATAATCAGTTCACCGGTGAACATCAAATACAGGCTCTGAATGCTTAACAGAGTCATGCCAATACCAAACCAGAGAAACGCCAGGTGTAATACCGCCAGTAGTCGATTGATTAAACTGCCACGAAGGTTCCACAGGATGCTGTGATAAATACCCAGAAATGCCAATGGAATATCCGTAATGAACAGCCATTGAAACATCTGGTTAGTTTCCAGCAGCATATGACCGGCACAACCCAGGCCCATGAGCGGCAGACTCCAGCGCGGCTGAACAACTTTGTAATTTGGAATGACATTGCTGCTGAAGAAAGGCAACATGCGATGGGTGACCGTGATTAATACCGGCAACAAAAATAGCCACAATCCGGCGCGTAATGACAAATTCACAAATTGCCAGTGATCAGTAACCAGCCACAACAGAAAACAAAACGCTCCGAGCCAGCCCAGTGACAGGGCAATATTTAAAATTGTTTCATAGCGTTTGTTCAGAGCTGGTGCCGTTTGATACACCTTAAACAACACCCATTGACCATAAGCCCAGCCAAATAAAAATATGGCGAGACCAATGATAGCCAGGGAAGGATTCACAAATAAGCCTATCTCGAATAAGGCCATACCCAGCGACAGCCATAACCAGGCACTGACATAACGATCTTTTGGAATAATTTCACCATTCATCCAGCGTGGATAAACAGTCATCAGAAACCCGAAAATAAAAAAGATAAAAACGCCATACAACATGATGAAGCCATGGGCCCAGGTTGTAGGCGCGAATAACTCAAACGGTGACCATAAACTGGTATAACGGCCGATGAGCTCAATCACCCAAAATAATATAGGCAATACCAGCTGCACCGCGCCGGAGAAAAACATCATACGATGAGGTGCAGCCGTAAAAATTTCCCAGGATGGTTTCTGGGGCGGGAAAGTCGGTTCTTCTATCTCGTGTAAGGCCATAGGGGGTTGTTCAGTTTGGTAAAGTCGAAGGGATTTTACAGGATTTGAGGTGGGTGTGGGGTTGATTTAGGTTAAGTTGGCTCGGACCTATGAAATACCTGGATTGGGTAAAATAATTTGGAATATAAAATTTATCATAATAATTTGTGTCGATCTTTGTGTTGTAATCAATACAGAATTATTGAGTTAATCGCGCATACAATAGTGGCAATTCCTTCGGTAAATCCTCCGCTTTGCGAATTACCACATAGCCACCAGCGCCAAAAATATGTGGTAGATAATCACCGGCTTTTTCATCAATGGTGACACAAAAGGGTTGCAAACCTTTTTGTTTGGCTTCGATTAATGCCATGCGTGTGTCTTCCACGCCGTAACGACCTTCATACACATCGAGATCATTGGGCTTGCCATCGGTGAGTAACAATAATAATTTTTGTGTTGACGGCTGTTTCTCCAGGATGCTGCTGGCGTGACGAATGGCAGCACCCATGCGTGTGTAAAAGCCGGGTTTGATGGCCTGAATACGACCACGCACCGATGAACAATAATTGTCTTCAAAATTTTTCAGCATATTGAAGCGTACATGGTTGCGATGGCGTGATGAGAATCCATGAATGGCAAATCGATCACCGGTGATGCTCAGGCTTTCAGCAAACAGGAACAGGCTGTCGCGAATGACATCGATTACACGTGCACTGTTGCTGACCCAGGAGTCGGTGGAAAGTGACAAGTCGGCGAGAAGCATACAGGCCATGTCACGGTGACTGCTTTTTAGGTCCTTGTACAAACGATCATCCAGTTCGGCGTGATGAATGGCGCGGTTCGTGGTGAATTGCAAATAGGCATCCAGATCAATTTCGCTGCCATCCTGTTGTGCCTTGAACCAGGTGCGTGAGGGAGTCAGTGCGGCAAACTGGTTACGTAACTTGTGCGCGGTTTTTTTCAGGTGTTGTGGTAATTCGCATGGTTCGGCATCGCGGGAAATCATGGGTAATAAATTACAATAATCTTTTTTCAGCAGCTGTTTTTTGTAATCCCATTCCGGTAATTTTATGCCCTCGTCCAGGGGCAGGTCGTCATTGGCTTCGCTGGGCAAGTCGAGATCAAATTTGAGTTTGCTGGCGAGGGGTTTATTATCCTTGGCGACGTTAAGCACATCCATATCTTTTGCTGCGCTGGCGGCAACATCCAGATCTTTTTCTTCATCTTCCTCGCGGTGGAGATTGATAAATTCCGCCCAGGAGAAAATATTTTCAAATCGAATGGCCAGCAAACCTCCTTGCTGTTTGTCGTTGTCATCCCGTTGTGCCTGTTTTTTACCATTGTCCTGTTTGGTTTCGTTGCTGGCATTGTTGCTATCATTATCCGATATATCATTTGCGGCGCGCGAGGCAGAGGTTATGGGTGGTGAGGGGTGCATCCATAAATACACCGGTTGTGGTGGTTTCTTCGCTACCGGAAAATCCTGCTGCTTGCCCGGATTGCGCAAGGCCTGATGTATGGCCGCTTCCTGTGCGGCTTCTTCGGCAGGTAATTTTTTAATATCGGGACGAATGGCTAGTTGTGCGTCTACCAGTTGTTGGTAATCGTTTTTTAATCCGGGAAAGCGGTGCAGGGTTTGAATGGTCATTTGCTGGTTGCGCAAATACCAGGGACCTTTTTGTTGATCATCACTGGCGGCCAGGGCTGCCAGCCAAATATACAGTTTACGATTGAGAGCTTTATCCGGGAACACATCAATGCAATCCGGTAATCGTAAGGCGTTGTCATCAAGCCAGCCAAGCTCGGATTTTTGTTGCGTGCCGGCAACCCGCTGCAGAAAACTTCTACGGGCATGATGTTCGGTGGCGGTGGCGGATTGTACATCGAGGCCGCCATCGCCGCCCATGGCGCGAAAAATAATGCCCAGGGTTTTACGTATGTCATCCAGATGTACAGCGGCTTGCGGATAACGATTGCTGGAAGCACGGGTGATGATACGGTCCCAGAGCTGGCCGACGTGTTCTTCCATTTCCCAGAAATCAAATTTCATTATGTAAGCTCAATTTAAATTTTGACGCGAAGGCGCAAAGGCGCAAAGAAAACTTGTTATGTATTTCTACTGATTTCCATACGCCTGGGTGGGAATCCATAATTTTGCTTTTTTCAGATTCAATATGGGTTTCCATTGAGATCAATGGATTAAGATAAGAATGATGGAGCGATTTCATAGACTTAAAATTCCTTTGCGTCTTCGCGGCTTTGCGTTATCTCTTTTAACGAAATGGAAATGTCCTTTGAAGTTTTTTCATTAAAACAATGTTCTGGTAAGGACGGAAACTTTCCAAAGCCGCGATCGGATACATGCAATGCGCATTCATCATCCACCCATTTCAGCAAGCCGGTGCGTGATTTGTTTTCACTGAAAGTCGCACAGGCACTAATGCATTGTGCACAGGTGGTGCAGGTAAACATTTTGCGTTTGATGGTGCGCGGTTTTAATCGCATCGGGCAGG
>JBFHPZ010000139.1:0-6314 GCA_041592495.1 Gammaproteobacteria bacterium
AGTTAGTCGGGCC
This sequence comes from Gammaproteobacteria bacterium, assembly GCA_041592495.1. GTDB lineage: Bacteria > Pseudomonadota > Gammaproteobacteria > SZUA-229 > SZUA-229 > JBFHPZ01. Next base: position 14 of record JBFHPZ010000139.1, read on the forward strand.
TGTTGTTGTTTATTGAAATGGAAGAAACGTAACAGGATGCCGCCGGTGCCATCGGCCACATAGCACAACAACATGCGCCGGCTTTTACCGCGACGACTGAAGGCAATTTCCGTGTATTCAATTTTGCCTTCGATCACTGCCGAATCGCCATGACGAAGACTGCCTATGGCATGCAGGCGAGTGCGATCTTCATAGCGATAGGGCAGGTGAAACAATACATCCTGTATTGTATGAATACCGATTTTACCAAGACGTTCAGCGACTCTGGGGCCAACACCCTTAAGCCGGGTTAATGGCGATGCATGTTCATCAGATGCGCTAGACAATGTGGTTCCATTTATTGAGTAACTCTTTTTTATTTACAGCTCAGCTTAAATCCATAATCGCATCCATCTCGACCGCTGCTGCCTTGGGTAATTCGGCTACGCCAATGGCAGCACGTGCAGGATAGGGTTCGGAAAAATATTCCGCCATCACCTGGTTGACGGTGGGGAAATTTTTCAGATCGGTAAGAAATACGTTCAGCTTGACCACATCATTCAAGCCACCACCAGCGGCTTCAGCTACCGCGGATAAATTTTTAAATACACGATGAATTTGTTCTTCAACACTACCATCAAGCATTTCCATGGTTTCCGGCACCAGTGGAATCTGGCCGGACAAATAAACGGTTGTGCCAACTTTAACGGCCTGTGAATAAGTGCCGATGGCTTGAGGTGCTTTAGGAGTAGAGATAATTGTTTTCATGTGAATCAGGATCCAAAAGTTAAACTATAAAGATTAAGGCGAAAACCGGAAAGTTACTTTAACCTTTGTACTTTAAACTTTCCACTTCACTGAACACGCCAGATACGCATCACCGCTTTTACCCTGCGCAAGCGACGCATGATTCTTGCCAGATGGACACGACTCTGCACTGCAATAGTAAATGCAATGGTTGTTGAAGTACCATCTCTGTCTTCGACTTCTACGTGTTCGATATTGGCGCTTTCATCGGAAGTAATGGTTGCCAGTCGCGCCAGTACACCCCGTTCATTACGCACATTGAGATTGATCTTGCAGGGGAATTCACCCTTGAGATTTTCAGCCCATTTTACGTCAATAAAACGATCTGACTGGAAACGATCCTTATCAATATTTTTACAGGCTTCCTGGTGTATCACCAGGCCGCGTCCTTTGCTCAACATGCCCACTATGTGATCGCCTGGAATGGGGTGGCAACATTTTGCAAATGAAACCACCATGCCTTCTGTGCCCTTGATGGAAAGCGGGCCAAGGGTTTTCATTTCGTCCGGCTGTTTGTCATGATCTTCAGTCGCATTCTGGTCGTCAGAGAATAATTGTCTGACCACCAGACTGGCAGGACGATTGCCCAGGCCAATATCTTCAAGCAGCTGATTGATGCTGGTGAAGCCATAATCTTTCAGCAATGGCTCAAAAGTATCCGGCGATAATTCCTCGAACGTGATGTTCTTGCTTAATAAATAACGTGATAACAAACGTCGGCCCTGAGAGATGGCTTCGTCGGAACGCAGGTTCTTCAAATAGTTTCGGATATTGGTCCTGGCTTTTGCAGTGACTACATAGTTGAGCCAGCTTGGGTTGGGATGCGCCGCTGCCGAGGTAATAATTTCTATGGTTTGGCCGCTGTAAAGAATACTGTTTAATGGCGCGAAGCGATGATCAAGTTTACAGGCGACACAGGTATTACCCACATCGGTATGTACGGCATAGGCAAAATCTACCGCGGTTGCATTACGCGGTAACTTAACTATGTCACCATTAGGTGTGTACACATAAACTTCATCCGGGAACAAATCAACCTTGACGTTTTCCAGAAACTCCACCGAGTCGCCGGCATTCTGTTGCATTTCCAGCAGACCGGTGAGCCATTCGCGAGTACGCGCCTGAACATCCTGGGTACGACCTTCAACAGATTCCTTGTATAGCCAATGGGCAGCAATACCGGTTTCGGCGAACTTTTCCATTTCAACAGTACGAATCTGCACTTCCAGCGGAATAGCGTGAGGACCAAACATAACCGTATGTAATGACTGGTAACCATTCTCTTTAGGAATAGCGATGTAATCCTTGAATTTGCCCGGCACAGGTTTGAACAGGTTGTGAACCACACCGAGCACGCGATAACAATCATCCACAGAATCCACGACAACACGAATACCGTACACATCAAAAATATTTTTGTACGCCAGGTTTTTGCTGCTCATTTTTTTATACAGGCTGTAGGGATGTTTTTTTCGCGCCTTAACATTCCCTTCAATGCCCATTTCAGCCAGCCGCGCTCGCAAAGCATTGTCGATTTTTTTGATTATTTCTTTTCGGTGACCACTGGTTTGCATCACGTTCTGTTCAAGGATGCGGTAACGCAGGGGGTAGAGTGCGCGGAAGCCCAGATCTTCCAGTTCCAGTCGTAGTGTATTAATACCCAGACGACGCGCCAGTGGCACATATATATCGAGGGTTTCTTTGGCAATGCGACGTCGTTTGTCCGGACGCATGACGCCGAGTGTGCGCATATTGTGCAGGCGATCAGCAAGTTTAATCATGATGACGCGAATATCACGCGCCATGGCAATTAATACTTTCTGGATATTAACCGCCTGTTGTTCTTTTTTATTTTTGAATTTAAATTCAGCGAGTTTGCTAACGCCATCCACCAGTTCCGCCACTTCTTCACCGAAGCGTTGCGCGACTTCATCCTTGGTGACTTCTGTGTCTTCGATAACATCGTGCAGCATGGCCGCAGCAATGCTTTTTGAATCCATATGCATTTCAGCCAGAATGCGTGCCACGGAAATGGGATGATAAATATAGGGTTCGCCGGTTTGACGATACTGGCCATCGTGTGCCTGGGCACCATAAAGATAGGCTTTGTAAACTTCACGCACCTGATCTTCGTTCATGTAATCTTCGATTATGCTGCACAGATCGGAGATTAAAAATCGCGAGGGATCGTCGTATAGCTCATTAACTTCTGCGGGGGGTAGTTCGGGATTAATTGCCATAACGCCTCAGTAAAATTGCAACACTGAAAACGCAACAACAGGTTTTGCGGCACTGATAAAACAGTAACATGTTTGATGTTAGTTTAGACATAATCATCAACTTTCTGTTTCATCAGTCCGCATTACTTTAGATTTCCTGACTGACTTCTTCTTCGGAAACGACTTCATCCATGGCGTGTTCAACGGCGGAAACTTCATCAAGTATTTCCGGCCCTACTTTACCTTCTGCAATTTCTCGTAGTGCCAATACTGTAGGCTTGTCGTTTTCCAGTGGCACCAAAGGCTGGCCACCCATGGCAATCTGACGTGCGCGTTTTGATGCTACCAGTACCAGGTGAAAACGGTTATCTACAAAGGGGAGACAATCTTCTACAGTTAAACGTGCCATGTTATTCCTCGTTAGTTTAATAAATCTATTAACAAATCATTGAGTGCTCTTTCCTGTCGTTGCTGACGTAATCGGTTTGCACTGACTATGCAGCGCAATTCACTCAGCGCATGATCGAAATCATCATTAACGACAAGATAATCAAATTCAGCGTAATGCGACATTTCATTGACCGCATCCTGCATGCGACGCTCGATCACTTCGTCCGAATCCTGGCCACGGTTTTTCAATCGCTGCCTTAATACTTCACATGAGGGCGGAAGTATAAAAATCGACTGACCATCCTGCATAATGCTGCGCACCTGGCGCGCACCCTGCCAGTCTATTTCCAGGATCACATCCTTGCCATCCAGCAATTGCCTTTCGACATGTTGTTGCGATGTGCCGTAATAGTTATCGAATACTTTCGCATGTTCCAGAAATACACTGTGCTCGGCCATGGAGAGAAAGGTATTCTTATCAATAAAGAAATAATCAATCCCGTCCTGTTCACCGGTACGCATGGGGCGAGTGGTATGGGAGATCGACACCACCAAACCATCAGTGGTTGCCACCAGTTCCTTCAGCAAGCTGGTTTTGCCCGCACCGGAAGGTGCAGATACGATATATAAGGTACCTTTGCTCAAGGGCTGCCCCTGTATTTCTGTTGAATTGATTAGAATAACCTATTTACGGCCAAATATGGAGAACAGCCAGGGATTTTTCTTGCTTTTCAAAGTCTTACATTGAGGCCATATATACCGGCTGGCGCTGTGCTCCCCAGCTTCCAGCGCGGCTTTCAAATACCCCGGGAAGGGCTGTACCACAAGCCTTGCAACAACCTTTTTCATCGAGATTCCAGTCACTTAACTCATACCAGTCACGACCAATAAGCTTTTGACCACAGGCATGGCACCAGGTACTGCCGCCATGTGCATCATGAACATTTCCGGTATAGGCATAGTGGACGCCATTATCCATGGCTATTTCCCGCGCCCGGATGAGAGTCGCCGTCGGCGTCGCAGGAACATTTTTCATTTTCCAGTCCGGGTGAAAGGCCGTGAAATGCATAGGCACTTCCGGACCCAGTTCTTTCACCACCCATTGCGCCATTCTCTGGATTTCCGCGTCGGAATCATTGTGATCTGGGATCAGCAGCGTGGTCAGCTCGAACCAGACCTGGGTTTCGTGCTTGAGATACACCAGTCCATCCAGTACCGGCTGCAAGTGACCACCGGTCAGTTTGTGGTAGAAATCTTCACTGAAGGATTTGAGATCCACATTGGCCGCATCCATCGCAGCGTAAAATTCCCTGCGGGGTTCCTCGCAAATATAGCCGGCGGTGACTGCTACAGTTTTGATATTACGTTCGCGACAGGCTGCTGCGACATCTATGGCATATTCCAGAAAAATCACCGGGTCATTATAGGTAAAGGCTACGCTACGGCAATTCAGGCGATCCGCCACTTCAGCGATTTTCTCCGGCGACGCGGCATCCGCCAGGGTATCAATCTCACGGGATTTACTGATATCCCAGTTCTGGCAAAACTTGCAGGCCAGGTTGCAACCCGCGGTACCAAATGACAGTACCGGTGTGCCCGGTAAATAATGATTCAAGGGTTTCTTTTCGATGGGATCAACACAGAAACCGCTGGAGCGGCCATAAGTGGTCAGTACAATTTGGTTATTCTGATTGGCCCGTACAAAGCACAGGCCACGCTGACCTTCCTTGAGCTTGCAATAGCGGGGGCATAAATCACACTGAACACGATCATCATCAAGTTTGTGCCAGTATTTTGTTGCTATAGTGTCGGTGTCCATTTTCTTCACCCTTCCATATAAAGTATGTTGGAAGCAGTCTTTACAACCTTGTTTTACCTGCAGTTCAATAATAACCAAAAGGAACAGGCATTCTATTGATGGAGGTCGACAATGAACCAGATTCGTCCCGCCGCCGTTGCTGGCATGTTTTATCCCGCCGACGCTGCCGAACTTAAACGAGAAATTAGTCGTTACCTGCAATCTAGTCCTGGCAGGGAAACACCACCCAAGGCCATGATTGTGCCCCATGCAGGATATATTTATTCCGGCCCGATCGCCGCCAGCGCCTATTCCTGCCTGGCGCCCATGCGGGACATTATTACCCGCGTTGTTTTGCTTGGCCCGGCCCACCGAGTGCCCTTCACCGGACTTGCCAGTTCCACGGCCAGCGACTTTCAAACGCCACTCGGCCTTATACCCCTTGATCAAGGCGCGATTAAACAACTGAACAAACTTCCCCAGGTCCACGCCATGGATATTGCCCATGAACAGGAACATAGCCTGGAAGTGCACTTACCTTTTTTACAAATTGTGTTGGATCATTTTCAGCTGATTCCCCTGGTTGTGGGCGATGCTTCCCGTGAAGACGTCGCCGAAGTGCTGGAACAGGTGTGGGGCGGCGAAGAGACCCTGATTGTCATCAGCTCCGATCTTAGCCATTACCAGAGTTATAAAGTGGCCCAACAAATGGATCGCGCCACGTCCAATGCCATAGAAAAGTTACAACCGGAGCAGATCCATTACGACATGGCCTGCGGACGTAATCCGGTGAACGGTTTACTGGAAGTGGCGCGACGTAAACACTTGCATGCCAGGACACTGGATTTGCGTAATTCGGGCGACACCGCTGGCCCGAGAGATCGTGTTGTGGGTTATGGCGCCTATGTCTTTCATTGAACTCACGCCGGATGAAAAAACAAGACTGCTCGATATTGCGCGTCAGTCCATTAACTATGGTTTGCAACACGGCAAACCTCTGCCCGTTAAACCCGCAGACTTTAGTAAAACACTGCAACAACAGGCAGCCACATTTGTAACCCTGCAAATCAACCATCAATTACGAGGTTGCATCGGAACGCTGAATGCA
>JBFHPZ010000140.1:0-6284 GCA_041592495.1 Gammaproteobacteria bacterium
CGACTTCTGTCTTGATTTCAAATTTCCATCCTTGCTCCCTGGCATATCGCCTGGCGGCTTTAAATTTATGTTTCAGCCCTTTGGCTTGCCAGTCCTTGGCAAGATCTTCACGGTATTTGACCTCGTAGAGCTTGGGTGTACGCTCTTCCCCCGTCATGTGATTGTTGTGGAAGTACACCAGGAGGTCGGGGGTATAAGTATGCCCAATTCCGTCTGGGGTGTAATATTCGATCTTGACCGGCTGAGCTACGAAATAATCAACGGATTCGTTCCAATGGTAGAGCAGCATAAGATCTCGCTCGAGTGACGACTCGAACGGCTCTCCATCCACCTTACCGGTCAGGCTCCTGACATTGATCGGAACCCGCCGGACACCAGTTTCTATGCGCACAGCACTTGTCCTTAATTCAACCAGTCGCATTTAAATCTCGCATAAAATGGGAATACTCGCAAATATTATTCCCAATTACAGGTGGTTCTTATCCTAGGCCAGGTGAAATTTCACTGGCACATCATGGTGTACTTTTTCTGGATGAGTTGACTGAATTTGATCGCCACGTGCTCGATGTATTACGTGAACCTTTAGAAACAGGCAAAATCACCATTTCCCGTGCTGCACGACAGGCCGACTTCCCTGCAAGATTTCAACTGATCGCTGCAATGAATCCCTGCCCCCAGGGATATAACTGCGATGGCAAACAACTTTGCCAATGCACACCTGAGCAACAACGTCGCTATCGTTCGCGCATTTCTGCGCCTTTGCTGGATCGCATTGACATTCATATTGAAGTTCCGCGCATCAACCGAACAACAATGCATAATGAACAAAATAGAAGTGAGCCGTCCAGCGCGATACAAAAACGCGTTAGCCTGGCCTACCAGTTACAGATTGATCGTGCAGGAAAATCCAATGCCGATCTGGGAAGTCGTGAAGTGGCAAAATTTTGTAAGTTACAAGCCACTGAGACAAAACTTCTGGATCAGGTATCTGAAAAACTTAAATTATCCACTCGTGCCTATCATCGTATTTTAAAGCTGTCACGTACCATTGCTGATTTAGATCAGGCATCCAATATTAATAGCACCCATCTTACCGAAGCCATTACATACCGATCGTTGGACAGACTGATTTCAAATTAAACAGTTAAGTAACGATGAACCAGTTCATCATCAAGATCAGCCATATCACCATTGGCGGCATTTCTGCCACGATCCAGTAAAACAAATTTTTTGCCGACGCGTCTGGCAAAAGGCAGTTTCTGCTCAACCAGCAGCACAGTGATATTTTCTTCTTCGTTCAACTTTATAATGACATCACCGATTTGCTGAACCACATTGGGCTGAATACCTTCAGTCGGCTCATCAAGAATAAGAATTTTGGGGTCGATGGCCAGTGCTCTACCGATAGCTAACTGCTGTTGTTGACCACCGGACAAATCACCGCCGCGCCGTTTCAACATTTGCTTCAATACCGGAAACAATTCAAATATTCGCTCGGGAATTTCCCTGATCTTATCTCGACGAGAAGTTAAACCAATGCGTAAATTTTCTTCAACAGTGAGTTGGGCAAATATTTCTCTACCTTGTGGCACATAACCTATTCCCAGTTTTGCACGGGTTTCGGCTGTCTTATTCAAGAGCTCAGTGGTTTCAAATATCAGGCTACCGGATTTTGCCTGTTCCAGGCCCATGATTGTTTTTAACAGGGTAGTTTTACCAACACCATTACGACCCATCAAACAAATACAACTACCTTGTGGTACTTCGAGATTGATATCCCATAGCGTATGGCTTTCGCCGTAATACTGATCAAGATTCTTTATACTAAGCATGCTTATTCACCAAGATACACCTCCTTAACCTTTGGATCGTTCTGCATCTCACTCATACTACCCTCGGCCAGAACATGACCTTCGTGTAATACGGTAACCGTGTTAGCAATCGACCTGACAAAATCCATGTCATGTTCAACCACGACAACAGAATGTTTACCGGCCAGGCGATTTAATAATTCCGCTGTTTTATCCATTTCCTGATGCGTCATACCTGCAACGGGCTCATCAACCAACAGCAATAACGGATCCTGCATTAACAGCATACCGATTTCCAGCCACTGTTTTTGTCCATGAGACAAATGAGCCGCTTCCAGACTGGATTGATCAACAAGCCCAATAATTTCTTTAACTTCGTCAATCCTGTCACGCTGTTCAGCATTTAATTTTGCGGTCAGCGATGTCCATACATCTTTGTTGGCACGCATGGCCAGTTCAAGATTTTGAAATATTGTATGCTGGGGAAAAACAGTAGGTTTCTGGAATTTACGACCTATGCCTGCTGTTGCAATTTCATACTCAGTCATGCAACTCAAGTCCATGGTTTGTCCAAAAAACACCTTGCCTTCATCGGGTCGTGTTTTTCCGGTGATGACATCCATCATGGTTGTCTTTCCGGCACCATTGGGCCCGATAATGCAACGCAGCTCACCTGCATTAATGTATAGCGTTAAATCATTCAATGCCTTGAAGCCATCAAAACTGACTGTGATATTTTCCAGGTACAGAATGGGACCATGACTGGTATCAACTTCACTTCGATCAATGGTGCGCCTTCCCTGGAAGGGCAATCTATTTTCGGCAACGAAATCAAATACACGATCACGTCGCATGGTTTCCCTTACGCCATCAAGCAGACTCATTTTTAGGCTCCTTGACTTCGGTTTGCTTGAGTTTTTCGATCAAACCAATAATACCTTTCGGTAAAAATATGGTAACGATAATGAATATTGCCCCGAGACCAAACAACCAAAGCTCGGGAAACACGCCAGTGAAATAGGTTTTTGCATAATTCACTACGAAGGCACCAACAACAGCGCCATATAAAGTACTTCGTCCACCAACGGCAACCCACACCACCAGTTCAATAGAATTAAGCGGCGAGAATTCACCGGGATTAATAATACCAACCTGTGGCACATATAAGGCCCCTGCTATGCCCGCTAGTGCTGCTGAAAAAACAAATATCCATAGCTTGTAACTTTCAACTTTGTAACCGATAAAGCGCGCCCTGTTCTCCGCATCACGTATAGCAACCACAACACGGCCCAGCTTGGAATTCACAATGTAACGGCTGGCAATATAGGCCAATGCAAGTATTGCCGTTGTTATAATGAATAATGCCACTCGGGTATTATCAGATTGCAAATTAAAACCGAGAATATCTTTAAAATCAGTTAAGCCATTGTTGCCGCCAAAGCCCATTTCATTTCTGAAAAACGCCAGCATCAGTGCAAAGGTTAATGCCTGGGTGATTATGGATAAATACACACCGGTAACACGTGAACGAAATGCCAGCCAGCCAAACACATACGCCAACAAACCAGGCACCAGCACGACCATAATGGCAGCGAACCAGAACATATCGAATCCCGACCAATACCAGGGCAGTTCCTGCCAATTCAGAAACACCATAAAGTCAGGCAATTCCGGATTACCATAAACGCCACGATCACCAATCTGGCGCATCAAATACATACCCATGGCATAACCGCCCAGCGCAAAGAATGCACCATGGCCAAGACTCAATATGCCGCAATATCCCCAGACCAGATCCAGCGCAATGGCCAGGATGGCATAACACAAATATTTGCCCAGCAATGTCACGGTGTATGTCGACATATGCAAAGCAGAGGTTTCGGGAATCATCAGATTCATCACGGGAACAACAATAACTAACAGCAACAAGGCCGTTAACAAAATATTGCCGCCACGATCGTTATGAATAAAGGAAATACCGTACTTGCTTAATAACATGGCCTAGTTCTCCACTCCTCGTCCTTTTTGCGGGAATAGTCCACGCGGTCTTTTTTGTATAAATAAGATAATAAAAACCAGAACAAGAATTTTGGCCAATACCGCACCTGACCAGGGCTCAAGAAATTTATTCACCACACCGAGCGACATGGCGCCGACAAGGGTTCCCCATAAATTACCTACGCCACCGAACACGACCACCATGAATGAATCAATAATATAGGACTGACCCAGATTGGGTCCGACATTGGTTAACTGGCTTAAAGCAACACCTGCGATACCGGCAATGCCTGAACCCAGCCCAAAAGTTAATGCATCCACCCAGTCACTGCGTACGCCCATGGCTTTGGCCATACTTCTATTTTGCGAAACCGCTCTGACCTGTAAACCCAGCACAGACTTTTTAAGAACATATAACAATACACCAAACAACATCAGGCTAAAGATGATGATGTATAAGCGGTTATAGGTAATGGATAGCACCGGATTAATTTGTAATGAACCACTCATCCAGGCCGGTGTACTCACTATAACATTTTGTGCAGAAATCGTTGTTCTGACTAATTGCTGTAATATCAAACTTACACCAAACGTTGCCAGAAGGGTTTCCAATGGTCGCCCGTAAAGATGCTTGATTATTCCGCGCTCTATAGCAATACCAAATAAACCGGATACAACAAAAGCCGCGGGAATAGATAGAATCAGTGAATATTCGAGAGAGCCCGGGAACAGATTCTGAATCATATACGTAGTGTATGCGCCCAGCATCATTAACTCGCCATGAGCCATATTAATCACACCCATAACACCAAAGGTAATGGCAAGACCAATCGCCGATAACAATAAGACAGAGCCCAGGCTTAAACCAAAGAATACAGTCTCGGCAAAAGCGCTCACTTCTCGCCTGGATTCAATGGTAGAAATAGCTGACTGCGCCAGCTTGCGAATCTCTGCATCTTGTTCGAGATATTGTCCGGATTCATCTTTTTTAACCAGGGCATCCAGCGCCTGCTTGGCTTCACGCAATAAAGACTCTTTCAACAAGGCAATAGCATTCAAACGTTTAGTTTTATCTTTGCTTTGCACATCAACAATTGCCAGGCCGGTTTTAATAGCATCCAGCACGTCTGCATCACTTTCCATGCCTTCACGTTCTCTCAATAAAGCCACTGCTTCTTCATCGAGATCTGAAATAATTTGAAACACAGCAGAAAGCCTGGTTTCGGGATTTTTATTCTTAAGGCTTAATTTGGCAATGCGGGCTCTTAACATTCCCCGCAATGTGTTATTGACACTCACTTTTTTTATGTCGTATTTATCTACCTGGCCAATCACGTCATTTGTAATCACATCCGTGATTTCATAGGCTTCATCTTTTTCCTTTATGAAGACAATGCGTTTATCTTCTTTGTAATAGTGCAAACGGCCTTCGAGCATTTCCTTGAAAACACCCAGAACACGATCGTCATCTACGGTTGATAACACTTCAATGATTTGTTCTTTTTGTTTATAGCTATTGGTTGTTAACTGCGGGACGAGGTCATCGAAGCTATTGCCAATAATATCTTCGGCAAACGTAACACTTGAAACAACCAGACTGGAAATCAGGAAGACAATTTTAAATAATTTAGAAAGCATTCTGGAAATTATGCAGTCTATGTAACAGCTTTTTTTTATCTGCATTTGTAGCCATTATTTGAGCGTCGTTGCCCAAATCTCCCCAGACATTACATTTTGTTGAATTTGCGGGCTTGAGATCTCAAGCCCGCAACTGTTTAGATAAAGATTAATTAAATATTAATAATTCTGACCTGAACATTTCTTGGTAACTTTGTTGTAATTACCACATTTCAATTTCACCCAATCAGAAACAACATCTTTGCTACCTGGCAGGAAGTCAGACCATGCATCACCAGGTACAGTGCCATCAGTTGACCAGACCACATCAAACTGACCATTATCCTGGATCTCACCAATCAGCACTGGTTTGGTTAAGTGATGGTTAGGCAGCATTTTTGCGACGCCGCCAGTCATGTTAGGCACTTCAACGCCGATCATCGCCTGTTCAACCTTGTTAACTTCTGTCGTGCCGGCTTTCTCAACAGCTTTCACCCACATGTTGAAACCGATGGCTGTAGCTTCCATGGGATCATTGGTTACACGCTTCTTATCTTTAATGAAACCATGCCATGATTTGATAAAAGCAGCATTTTCCTTGCTATCCACACTCATGAAGTAATTCCATGCAGCGAGATGACCTATCAATGGCTTAGTATCAATACCGGACAACTCTTCTTCACCCACCGAGAATGCAACAACCGGAATATCTTCTGCTGAAATACCCTGGTTACCCAGCTCTTTATAGAAAGGCACATTGGCATCACCATTGATGGTTGAAACCACGGCGGTTTTCTTGCCGGCTGAACCGAATTTCTTAATATCAGATACAATGCTCTGCCAGTCAGAATGACCGAA
>JBFHPZ010000141.1:0-6253 GCA_041592495.1 Gammaproteobacteria bacterium
CTTCTGACAATCGTTTTAATAATTTAGTTGCTTCTTGCATCATATCTTTAAATAAAGACAGGGTTTCCTTATCAAAATCCGGGTGTTTAATTGCCTCCATGTAAACCAGCTGCAGCTCATTTAACAAATTATTAACGATATGTTGCGTACCCTTCAAGGTGGCATAATATATTTTTTCTTGTTCTATGCGGTTTCTTACTAAATAGAGCTGCTCTTCCTTATGCTTCCACATCATGGTGAGTATTGCCGTTGTCCAGATAACGAATAGCGCCATTGACCGATTGGTGATGACTTTCCAGTATTCACCACCTTCCGGTGACAGGTGATATCCTATAACAGTTAGCAACGAGCAAATAATGGCCAGATACAAAGTGAGCCTTTTATCCAGGGACCATAATGAAAACAATATCACCAGAACATAAGGTACGCCGCCGGCAATCCCTAAGGGCAACATTAAATCGATCATGAATATACTAGCGGCAGTGGCGAGACACACCAGCCATAGATTGGCGTCAGCCAAAGAAGTTTTTAATGAGCTTGAATTATTCTGGTAACTCATAACTATTCCTTATGTTATGCCTTTGCTGTTTTAAACTGAATGCTTATTACAATTGCACATTGCAGGCTTCTTATAATACACATTTCTTAAAAGTAAATATGCAGCGGTATAAGAATATAAGAATCACCTTATACAATCACCGGCAAGCAGTTTGACAGGTTTGTATCTGGTTAAACTATTTTCTAATCTGAACAGAAGAATTACGAACCAGTTTGCCAATGCTTAAGCCCTGAACCAGCACAGAAAAAATAACAATGACATAAGTTGCTGTTAGAAACAAATCACGTTCATCGCCCCTAGGCATGGACAAAGCCAGCGCTATGGATACACCACCTCTAAGACCACCCCAGGTTAATATTTTAACAACACCCGGGGTAAATCCCCTGAATCGTCTCATGACTCCAATCATGAACCCTACACTTAAAAACCGCGAAAGCAGCACCAGGGGAATCATAATTGCACCGATTATCAGGTAACGGTAGTCTGTGCTGATCGCAAGCACCTCCAGCCCAATCAACAGAAACAGTATCGTATTCAGAATGTTATCAATCAAATGCCAGGAATGATCGATGTGCTCCCTGGTCTTATTGCTCATGGCAAACATACGGCCATGATTTCCGATCATTAGACCCGCAATAACCATCGCCAGTGGCCCGGATAAATGCAGCACGGTGGCCAGCGCATAACCACCCATCACCATGGCCAGGGTAATTAATACCTCAAGCTCATATTCATTGACTGATTTCAGCATGCTATAGCCAATATAACCGATAATAAGTCCATAGATAATTCCACCTATGACCTCCTGGATGAATAACAGGACAATTTCACCTGCGCTTACATCATGGCCACCGGAAACCAGGCCCAAAATAACCAGAAACATAACGACGGCAACGCCATCGTTAAATAATGATTCACCGACAATTTTTGTTTCCAGACTTTTAGGTGCGCCAGCGGATTTAAGAATCCCCATTACCGCAACAGGATCCGTGGGAGAAATCAGTGCGCCAAATAACAGGCAGTAGACTAACGATATTGATATTCCCATGGCAGATAAAAGCCACCAGGAACCAAAACCGATAATAAAGGTAGTTGCAACGACACCCGCCGTCGCCAGACTCAGAATCACCCCTTTTTGTTTGGCAAGGTCATCAAGATTAACTTGCAATGCCCCCGCAAACAGAAGAAAGCTCAACATTCCATGCATCAGGGTTTCGTTAAAATCTATTCCCTTAATAAGGATTTGAATATTTGTTATAGCCTGAAAGCCCAATGAACCTGCAATCAACAATGATGTCGAAATCAAAAGTGCAATGAGAAGTATGCCAATGGTGGCCGGGAGTTTAATGAAGTTGTAATTGATATAGCCGAATATTGCAGACAGGGAAAATAGTATTGCGATGATATTAATCATTTCCATAAAGATTTACTTTCCTTTCTCACTTAACAAATACACTCCGGCTATGACTTAATTAATGAAATAGTTGTTCCAGCTTGCTTCATTTTAATTCGCACAATACTGTCTCTATTCTAATCCTGCAACCACAAATACCAGTATGAGCAGGCGATTACATAATAAATTCAGAATTTATTTTCCGATTCCATACCTTATAACCATTCAGGGACAGTTATAGAAGTAAAGACCTAGTGTTCCGGATTACGACCACCCAGGTGTTTCATGGTTTCGCGAATAAGTTGTAATTGTTTATTGTAATTACTACAACCATTACAAATCATCAGATGCACTTTTAGCTGCATACGCTCGGCCAGAGTCAGCTCACGATCCTGCCCTTGCGACATCAGGCTGGTTGCATGTTTACAATTCATCATAATGCATCCTCCTCTTGCAGAAAGTTATCTTCAAGGCACATACGCAAACGCATACGCGCCCGGTGCATAATGACCCAGCAATTGCTTTCACTAATGGAAAGTTCATTGCATATTTCCCTGATCTCTAATCCAAGGTGCTCGCGCATCATAAATACCCGTGCGGTGTTTTCCGGCAAATGATTCAGGCAGGCTTCAAATATGAGCCAGAACTGTTCATTGGCCAGCACAGTTTCAGGATGCCCCCAGTTTACGGGTTTGTGTTCCTTGTTCCAGTGCCCACGATTATTAAATTGTGCATCCAGATCACCCAGGTCTTCATCCAGCAATTGTTCCACCGGATGGCGACTGCGTTCCCGAATGATATCCACAATCTTGTTACGCAGAATGGCGAATATCCATGTCTTGAGACTGGCGCTCTGATTATTGCCAGAAGATTTCAGCGCCGCGACGATGGCTTCATGAACCACGTCCTCGGCCAGGTGTGTATCCCGCAACTGAAGCGTGGCAAAGCGCAGCATTTCATCTCGTAAGGCACTGATCTGCCCGGAATCATTATCCTGTGGTGATGTTACCGGCTTATCGCTGCTGGCCTCAGCGCACATGTCACTAACCTTATGATGAAATTACCAGCATAAGGTATCGCGTATGAGCTTAATAGAAAAGCCCTGATGTTTGTCTACCCTGCTCCAGACCTAATGCGCCATCACTACATAAAGCGCTTGTTAAGCCAGTAATCTATGGATACAAAACGACCCGCTCCATAGAAAAACAACACCAGCAGCATAATGAAATAGGTGGCTGCAAATTCAATACCGTTATTCAGCACAACAATACTGCCATTTTGCGTCAGCCAGTCGTAATTACCATAGGTTTGTAAAATTTCTTTCGCCCGATCAAGGCGCTCGATTGCACCAATGGTTCTGTCTGAGGCGAATAAACTTTGCGAGCCTTCCGCAATCGCCAGCCAGCCATTTTGCCAATGCACGGTTAGCATGGCGACCAGCATGGTGATCATCAAGGGAATCGATATCCAGCGTACCGCTATACCAAACACAAGCAATATAGCCCCCCCGGCTTCAGTGAGTGCTGCCGCCCATGCCAACAACGCTGGAAACGGCAAACCCAAACCCCAGTCCGCATTACCAAACCATTCAATGGTGGAATCCATGCTGCCCAGTTTATTCATACCAGCCATCCAGAATATGGGCGCCAGATACAAACGCAGTGCCAGTGGCGCAATAAAATCCGCAACTTGCGTGGTATTCAGTAAAGCCTGCAAACGTTGTAAAACCTGAATCATGAATTTTTCTCCTCATCCTTTGGAGTGGATAAATATACAATCGTGTTGTTAAGAAAAGACTGAAGCGCATCCAGACCACCCTGCATGATCACGGCTGGATCAAATTCAGAATATTCAGCAGCTATGCTCGATAACATGTCATGCACCGTGCAAGATTTATTATCTCGAATCATTTCCAGTAAACGTGCACTCATTGCGTTCAATTGCATAAACCCAATGTCATCATCGGGCTTGCGCCAGGCCAGTAAATGAACGGCCTGTTCAGCTGGAGCATCGGGTAAATAATCTACGCTAATATTATGTACGGCATAATTAAAATTCTGTAGGCGTACCAGGGGCGATAACATGGGTATATCATTCAGCACATCTTGAGTTGTAGCCATAGTAATATTTGCGTCCGGTGCGAGAAACAGTTCCAGCTCGGTCCATTCCCATTGCGCAAGCTCAATCAACCAGGGCGGATCATTCACCTGAGACTGTTTCAGATAAGTCACAAACTCATAGGGCAAACGAGATAAATACGGCGTATGGCATTGGAAGTCAGCGAAAAACTGCTCGCATAAAATCTGCCATTGTTCTGCATCCAATACCTTATGCAATACCGGAAACGCCGATGCCAATGTTTCCTGAATATTATTGAAAAACAGATCGCGATACACCGCCATGCGTTCTTCTTCAAGGCCTTCGATAGCATGGTGTTTTTGCGGGTCTCGAATGTAGGCCGCAAATGCCAATTGTTGTTGCTGTAAATCCATAGGCTTATGCTGAACGCTTTGCATAGCTCTGCCCCTGTGCATCCTGGTAATAACGAATGCTAGCAACCTCTTGCAACAGTTCGTTTATTGGCGGCAGGTTAAAGTCGCGTTCAAGCAAGGTGGGTTTGATACCAATAGTTTGATAAGTGAAATCCAGCAATTGCCACACCGGGTCAATCACGTCGGCCCCGTGGGTATCGATAATTAATGTTTCACTTTCCCGGTAATGCCCGGCAATGTGCATGTATGCAACACGCTCCGCCGGTAGTGCCGCAATAAACTCCTCGGCATCGTAACCATGATTCACACTGTTCACGTAAACATTATTTACATCCAGCAACAAATCACAGTCAGCCTGTTCAATCACGGCTTTCACAAAATCTATTTCACTTAACTGTTGCCCCGGCGCGACATAGTAGGACACATTTTCAATGGCAATGCGTCGCTCCAGTTGATCCTGCACCTGTTGAATCCGGCGTGCCACATAATCCACCGCTTCATCGGTGAAGGGTATGGGCATTAAATCGTAGAGATGACCATCATCTGCGCAATAACTTAAATGCTCGCTAAAGCAAATCACCTTATGGGCATCCAGAAATGATTTGAGATCGGCAATAAACTTCACATCCAGCGGTGCAGGCCCACCCACGTTTAACGACAGACCATGACAGGTCATGGCATAACGTTCAGTCATTGCACGCAACTTGCGACCATAGGCGCCACCCAGCTCCATCCAGTTTTCCGGCGTTACTTCCAGAAAATCAACTGCACCGCGTTGCAGCTTGTCTACATCGTCCAGCATGCTACGGCGTAAACCGAGGCCAGCACCCTGTATTGAATTCATATTCATAATTTATTGTCCGTTTGATAAATATCTTTCGTTAGGATCATGAATGTTTCGTTATGTATTGATTCAACAGCAAACCAAATCCGCTCTTATACCCGAATACTTCTGCTGCCATCCCTGAAAATTCTTCAGCAAAGATTTTTAACAGGCTTTGCCTGACCCAAAGGGTGAAGGGCAGGATGTCCGTAATAATGCCTTTGTCGGGGATCCTTCTTTAAAAAATCAGATTCCGCCAGAATCTTGCGGGAAGGACAAGGGTATATTTCTTTACATATCATGAGAGTCACCGACTTACTCTACAGTTGTTTTCAGTAAGATGGACCTTCCCTGGTCACTCGCGAGTCCAGATCTTTTTTAACTTCATCAACCAGTCAGTTGCTGAATGCTTTTACAGTGATTACTTGGCGCCACCACACTTGCCTTCACCACATTTACCTTCGGCTTTCTTGTCCATGCCACCACACTTGCCTTCAGCTGCCTTGGCTTTGCTTTCACCACACTTGCCTTCGCCGCATTTGCCTTCAGCTTTCTTTTCCATGCCGCCACATTTGGCTTCGGATTTCTTTTCCATACCACCGCACTTACTTTCAGCTGCGGCTACAGAATAACCATGGCTTAGTTCAGTCATAGCAAAGGGATTGCCCTGTCCAGCCATGGCTGAACTGCCAATAACACTCAATGCCAGTGCAGCACCAGTGGCCATGGAAAGGGTTTTGATGTTGTTAGTACGGGTCATGTTATAACTCCTAAAATAGAAAATCGGTACTCGGGACCAGAACCCCGGCCAACCTGGCCAGATAGATAGCTGGTCTCACAGGGGTAGTCGCAGAACGGACCGATTCCTTACAAAGTTTTTTTAAATTATTTTGAAAAGAACGCTTGGGCAGGCCTGTTATCGGCCCTGGAATCAACAATTAATAACTTAAGCTGTTGATATTAAAGAGACAGGATCAGTGATCTCA
>JBFHPZ010000142.1:0-6240 GCA_041592495.1 Gammaproteobacteria bacterium
ACTTTTTGAAAATGAATTCATGGGCTTGGCTCGTAAAGAGCATATAGCTTTTTACAAGGATACAATGAAAGGTGAATTTATAACGGCTACAGAGGACATGCGTAGCATAGCCTTGAAAAAAGCTGATCAAGGTAACTTTAATATTGATTCACAATACTGGTTCAAGATGCAGACCGGCAAGATTAATTTGTTAAAGGAAGTTGAAGATAAATTGTCAACCGACTTAATAAACATATCTGAACAAATCGAACAGCAAGCAAATACAGTCGTGATGATAGGTATGGGAATAATTCTTTTTGTGTTTGCGCTGACCATCCTAAGTGTCTTTGTCATTGTGCGCGGAATTCTGCAGCCATTAAATAAATCAGTTGAGGTGGCTTTACTGATGGCTGAAGGTGATCTGAATATATCAATTGATGTTGATAGAAAAGATGAACTGGGTCAGTTACTTAATGCGATTAAAACAATGGTAGGTAAGCTCTCGCAAATTATCAGTGAAGTACGAGGAGCTGCATCGGCCTTGTCCTCGGCCTCAGAAGAAGTATCGGCGACTGCACAGAGTATGAGCCAGGGCGCGAGTGAACAAGCAGCAAGCGTGGAAGAAACTTCTGCATCGATAGAGCAAATGTCAGCATCAGTGAACCAGAACAGCGAAAACTCACGTGTCACAGATAGCATGGCAACGAAA
Organism: Gammaproteobacteria bacterium; assembly: GCA_041592495.1. Taxonomy (GTDB): domain Bacteria; phylum Pseudomonadota; class Gammaproteobacteria; order SZUA-229; family SZUA-229; genus JBFHPZ01. The sequence goes on from JBFHPZ010000142.1 coordinate 689, forward strand.
GCTGCCCGGGAAGCTGAAGAGGGCGGTAAAGTGGTACGTGAAACGGTGGGCGCGATGAAATCCATCGCTGAAAAGATCAGTATTATCGATGACATCGCATACCAAACCAATTTGCTGGCACTGAATGCTGCCATCGAAGCAGCAAGAGCCGGTGATCATGGTAAGGGTTTTGCTGTCGTTGCTGCGGAAGTACGCAAGCTCGCCGAACGCAGCCAGGTTGCTGCACAGGAAATTGGTGAAGTGGCGCAGGGCAGTGTAGACCTGGCTGAGAAGGCCGGCAAGCTGCTTGAAGAAATTGTGCCATCTATTCAAAAGACATCGGACCTGGTTCAGGAAATTGCAGCCGCTTCTGAAGAACAATCTTCAGGGGCAGGACAAATTAACAATGCCATGGAACAGTTAAATAAAATCACCCAGCAAAGCGCGTCTTCTTCGGAAGAGCTGGCGGCGACAGCAGAAGAAATGAGCAGCCAGGCCGAGCAGTTGCAGGAGTTGATGAGTTATTTCAAGGTGGCGGCAGAAGAAAGCGCCAAAACCCTGCGTTCGGGGGCAGTGATGTGATGTTTGTAAAGGGTCTGATCAACAAGTCATCTTTTGCGTAGCACCAGATGGCTGTGTTGATGTGGCAATTAATCAGATCTGTAATGATATAAATCTGTCATTCAATATTCTTGGAATGGACAGGGGAATGAAAATTAAATTGGACACCTGGGCGAGTTGGTTTTTGATGCATCACATGTTCGTAACAATGAAGTTCCTGATAATGGTATCTCAGTGGAAATCTGCATTTACGCCGGTAAAGAAAAGTAAACAAGGCGATGTCTTTGGTTTTCGAATAACCGGTGCTATAGAAGGTGATGGAGTTTTTTAATGGATATACCGGTTTTGAAGGATCATGAGTTTACACTTTTTCAGAAAATGATTTATGAAACTGCCGGTATTAACATGTCCATCGCCAAGAAAGCTCTGGTGGGTGGACGTTTAGCCAAGCGGGTAAAACACCATGGATTCTCCAGCTATGGTGAGTACTTTCATTTTTTACATAGTTCCGCTAACGATGAACTACAAATTGCAGTTGACCTGTTAACCACCAACGAAACTTATTTTTTTCGTGAACCCAAACATTTCGATTTTATTCGAGAACGTATATTGCCGGATTGGCGAAGAGGGCCCCGGCGTGCATGGAGTGCGGCCAGTTCGAGTGGTGAAGAAGCTTATACACTGGCGATGGTGCTGGCCGAACATTCACCAACCACTGACTGGGAAATCGTGGGTACGGATATCAGTACCCGGGTTGTTGAAAGAGCTCGCACCGGTCATTACGCAATAGAACGTGCGAAAAATATACCCCATTCCTATCTCAGTAATTACTGCCTCAAGGGTACCGGGCGACAGGACGGGACTTTTCTTATTGGTAAGGAATTGCGTTGCAAAATTAAATTTGAGCATGCAAACCTCAAGGGAGATCTGTCCAGGTATGGAAGTTTTGATTTGATTCTGCTACGCAATGTGCTCATCTATTTTGATCTGGAAACCAAACAGCATGTGGTGTCACGCTTATTACGCCAACTAAAGCCTGGTGGTTACCTGATGATTGGTCATTCGGAAAGCCTGAACGGCGTAACTAATGATGTCAGTGTAGTTGTTCCTTCTGTCTATCGTAAATCATGACAGCAATGCCACATTTACCCGATATTATCGACATCAACCTGGCACCGGGAGATTTTTACTTTGGTGGTGGTTATACGCGCATTCATACCTTGCTAGGTTCGTGTGTGGCAATCACTCTATGGCATCCGGTAAAACACCTTGGTGGCATGTGTCATTATCTATTGCCTTCTCGCGGTCGTAATCAACGCCTGACACAGGGGCATTACGCCGATGAAGCAATACAGATGTTTTTACAGCACATCAAAAAATCACACACTTCCCCTCATGATTATGAAGTGAAGTTATTCGGTGGCGGCAATATGTTTGAAGCACTAAAACAAAACTCTAACCTGATAAACGTATCGCAAAATAATATAGAAACAGGCCGAAAGCTTTTGCTGCAAAATGGCTTTACGATCAAGAACACTGATGTTGGTGGTAGCCAGCACCGTAAAATATTTCTGGAATTATGGAATGGCGATGTCTGGGTACAGCGCGGAAAAAACACCAAAGGGGGTCAGGGCTGATGGCAAAAATTAATGTACTTCTTGTGGATGATTCCGCTCTGGTCCGACAGGTTTTACAGAGCATGCTGGAACGTGATCCGGATATTCATGTGATGGGCGCTGCATCCGATCCCTTGTTTGCCATGCGACGCATGGAAGAGCATTGGCCGGATGTGATTGTTCTGGATGTTGAAATGCCACGCATGGATGGTATTACATTTCTGAAAAAGATCATGGCAGAACATCCGACACCGGTCGTGATTTGTTCAACCTTGACGGAAAAAGGAGCGGAAACAACCCTCCAGGCATTATCTGCCGGTGCAGTCAGTATCGTAACCAAGCCCAAAGTCGGTCTGAAAAGCTTTCTGGAAGATGCTGCCGGCGATATAGTACATGCAGTCAAGGCAGCAGCTCGTGCCAATGTCTCCAATTTACAAGCAAAAAAAGCAGTTGTACCACCCAAGTTGAGTGCAGATGCGGTACTGCCACAATCCGGGCAGGCCATGACCAAAACCACAGAGCATATTGTCGCCATTGGCACCTCCACCGGCGGCACCCAGGCGCTGGAGGCGGTTCTTAGTGCGTTACCGCGAACCATTCCCGGTATTGTTATTGTGCAACATATGCCGGAAAAATTTACCGCGTCGTTTGCGGAGCGTCTAAATAGTCTATGTGAGATCACGGTTAAGGAAGCTCAACACCATGATCGTGTTTTGCCCGGCCAGGCATTAATAGCACCGGGCGGAAAGCATATGATGCTCAAGCGTTCCGGCGCACAATATGTGGTTGAAGTGAAAGATGGTCCTCTTGTTAGTCGCCACCGACCTTCCGTGGATGTGCTGTTCAGGTCCGTTGCCAGAGAAGCAGGGCGTAATGCACTGGGTATTATCATGACCGGTATGGGAGACGATGGCGCTACAGGAATGTTTGAAATGCACCAGGCCGGCGCCCGCACCTATGCTCAGGATGAAGCCAGTTGTGTGGTATTTGGTATGCCAAAAGAAGCCATAAAGAAAGGTGGCGTCGATGAAGTTATTTCCCTGCGTGACATTCCGCAGCAAATATTTAACTTCCGTTTGTCGTCCAGCCTGATTAGTGGATTTTAGCTGCGGTCATAAAGAAAATTATGTTCTGGTAGCTGGATTCGTCACACCTTATATACAAGTCTTAACACAAGCCTTTACATTACTTAATGCGTGTTGTTTACTTAATCATGAAGTATCAATAACGGCTGTCGTTGGCATTTCTAGCCTCCAGCCTGTCGTGAAAGCCCAATAAAACGGGTGTAGTACACATGATGGATTGAAAAATCACATTCTTTGTTCCTCTATATGATATCCAGGGGACTATCCGGTTAAGCTATATCAAATTTAATTAATCTAATATTGACGAGGCAGATTATGGACGCTATCGAAACGGTACTCATCCAATGTCCTCATTGTTGGGAAATGATTGAGCATCAGGTTGATTGCACAGTGGCCGAACAGCAGTATATAGAGGATTGCAGTGTCTGTTGCCAACCAATTAATATACTTGTTGAAATTAATGATCGAAACGAAATACGGGTTGATGCACTGCAGGAATAATGTGTACATAATACACAAACATTGCTCCATTTACTGATATCACCCTGATGCCTGTACTAGAATAATCAACAGGGGTATTGGGATATATATTTCAAAGGCTTACTTTCTACGCTTTAAAACGGCATCAGTCGTTTAACCAAATAACCAGGCTTTGCCCGGTTTGTACTTCTCAGGGCTCTATAAGGTGGCTAGCCATGAAAACGTTAGAAGATTATAAAAAACAATTGCTCGAATTACGTGCTGACCTGACTTCACGTATGGATGCTATCCGAAAGGACACCCATCATGTTGAAGAGCCGGTGGAAAAAGATTTTGCTGAGCAGGTTGTGCAACGAGAAAATGATGATGTGCTCAATGCGCTTAATGATGATGCCCAAAAGACAGTAACATTAATTAATAATGCATTGCATCGTATTGAATCAGGTGAGTTTGGCTATTGTCTGGATTGTGGCGATGCCATTGCGGAAGACCGACTTAATATTGTCCCGTTTGCACAATATTGCGTTAAATGTGCTGATAAACCAAAATAGGCAGTGGTCTCCAATATCCCATAGAAATTTTAGATGACTGCCGAGATAAAAAATATATATCTGAAAGTCGTTTTGTCTGTCCTGGCGACTTGTCTGGTAGTGATTTCCTTTACAGGTCATATTGATCTGATTGGTGAGGATTACACGGAGCAGGGATTAAAGCGCACGCTGCTAACCTACGCCATTGCACGGGGATTGAATGGTGTAATTTCCGTGGCGCAGGGTACCGAGGTCGCCGTTGAACCCGCCGGGGTTGGTTTGACGTTTACCCCTGGTGAAATCCTTGATCCGGTGAATGATCTTATTGAACAGTTCTCGACGGTGGTACTGGTCAGCGGTGCTTCACTGGGTATTCAACGCATACTAATCGAAATGACTTCATGGATATGGTTTAGTGGACTTGTGGCGATTGTAGCTGCATTTGCCATTTTTCTTATATGGAAACCTTATCGATTTTCCCTGCATCGTCGCCAGTTAATTTATCGACTGGCAATTATATTGCTCATCATTCGTTTTGTGATCCCTGTAATTGCCATAGTAAATGAAGGCATGTATCTGGCTTTTTTGCAGGACGAATACGAAAATTCAAAATCAGGCCTGGAACTTACCAGCCAGAATATCGAACAACTACAAACAGCCCAGAGTCCATCGACTGTAACATCAGATCAAACCCTGATAGATAAACTCAAACTGTTTTATCAATCAACTGCTAACAGTCTTGATGTCTCCTCCAATCTTGAAAAACTGAAAGCACTGGCTTCGCAGGTCAGTGAGCATGTATTGAATTTGATAGTGGTTTTTGTTGTTCAAACCATTATTTCGCCGTTGTTATTTCTGTGGCTTTCCTATCGGTTGATTACAAGATTAGTTGCCTCGATGGTTTAATCCGAAGATTATGAACATTAATACGAGATCATGTTCTAACTTCCTGAATCACTGGCTGAATTCAGTTTGTGGAGAATATTATGAGTAATGATGGGCCGGTATGCTCCATCCCCGCAGCGCCAGATTATTCCAATGTCACTATTGTTGAACTGGAGTCAGATACTTCTGTGCAGGATTATCGACAAGCCATGGCCAGGGCCAATAAGGAAGCTGCGCAACGTTTGGGTGAGTATATGTTGTTATCCTGGTATGACCGCGATCGTGATTTTGAATCACCACAGCATTCCAGTGAATGCCATCAGGATAGTGCAGTGCCAGGCTATGTGGATTACGGGCTGTATCATGGAGCAACACTAAAAATTGATTTCGAGAAAGGGCGGTTTGTGTTTTTTTAT
>JBFHPZ010000143.1:0-6226 GCA_041592495.1 Gammaproteobacteria bacterium
TGGGAACGAGATGCTTAGACCGCTGGGAATTTATTTGGCGGGCTTGTGGATTCGAATATTCAGTTCACGCAACTGGGCATCGGTGACTTCGGCCGGTGCTGAAGTCAGCAAACAGGCAGCAGTCTGGGTCTTGGGGAAGGCCATAACATCACGGATGGAACCGGCGCCGGTCATGAGCATAATCATGCGATCCAGGCCAAAGGCCAGACCGGCATGGGGTGGACAACCGAATTTCAGCGCATCCAGCAGGAAGCCAAATTTTTCATTGGCGTCTTCCTGGCTGATGCCCAGAATTTCGAATACCTTGTTCTGCATTTCCATGGAATGAATACGCACGGAACCACCACCCAGCTCGGTGCCATTCAGCACCATGTCATAGGCGCGGGACAGGGTACTGCCGGGATTTTTCGCCAGCGCTTCCGGGTCTTCGATATTGGCGGAGGTAAACGGATGATGCAGCGCATCCCAGCGATTTTCCTTTTCGTTCCATTCGAACATGGGGAAATCCACCACCCATAATGGCTTCCAGCCGCGTTCCACCAGGCCGCGATCATGGCCCAGCTTGACGCGTAATGCGCCCATGGATTCATTCACCATGGTGACATTGCCGGCACCGAAGAACCACAGGTCGCCATCTTCAGTGCCGGTGCGTTCGATAATGGCGTCCAGGGCTTCATCAGGCAGGAACTTCACAATGGGTGATTGCAGACCTTCACGACCTTTTTTGAGGTCATTGACCTTAACCCAGGCCAGGCCCTTGGCACCGTAGCGACCGACGAAATCGGTGTAATCGTCGATTTCCTTACGGCTGAGTTCCGCACCCTTGGGCAGGCGCAATACCACGACGCGCCCCTTGGGATCATTGGCCGGGCCGGAGAACACCTTGAATTCCACGTCTTTCAGGATATCGGCGATATCGATCAGTTCCAGCGGAATACGCAAATCCGGCTTGTCGGAGGCAAAACGACGCATGGCTTCAGCATGGGTCATGCGCGGGAAAGGATTGGGCAGTGCTTCTTCCAGCACATGGGCGAAAAGCTCCCGAATCATGTCTTCCATCAGGGTCATGACCTGATCTTCATTCATGAACGAAGTTTCTATATCCAGCTGGGTGAATTCCGGCTGACGATCGGCACGCAGGTCTTCATCACGGAAGCAGCGTACGATCTGGTAATAACGGTCCATGCCGGACATCATCAGCAACTGCTTGAACAGCTGGGGTGACTGGGGCAGCGCAAAGAAAGCGCCACGATGGGTGCGGCTGGGCACCAGATAATCGCGGGCGCCTTCCGGTGTCGCCTTGGTCAGCATGGGGGTTTCAATATCCCAGAAGCCGTTGTTATCCAGATAGTTACGCAGGAAACGGGTCACCTGGGCACGCATGCGCATACGGTTTTGCATCTCGGGGCGACGCAGATCGATATAGCGATAACGCAGGCGTATTTCTTCGTTAATCTCATCTTCATCCAGCTGGAACGGCGGGGTTTCGGATGCATTGAACACGGTCAGTTCCAGGGCCAGCACTTCCAGCTTGCCGGTTTTCAGGTTGGGGTTGATGGTGCTTTCTTCGCGGGCCCTTACCCTGCCCTTCACTTTCAGCACATATTCACTGCGCACGCGCTCGGCAGTGGCGAACACCTCTGGGCGGTCAGGATCGAACACCACCTGCACCAGACCTTCGCGATCACGCAAATCCACAAATATGACGCCACCATGGTCACGACGACGGTTAACCCAACCACAAAGTTCCACTTCCTGACCGACCAGAGACTCATCGACCAGACCACAGTAATGACTGCGCATAATAGCTATCCAGATTTATTAGTTAGAAAAAACATCCCCCTCACTTGTGAGCGAGGGGGATTGTGTTGAAGGTCAAACCTTCATTCGAGACTGTATTAAGACTAGTTGCTGCTAGCCTTGGCCTTGCCGCTGTCCGCACTGCCACTGCTTTTACCGGAATCCACCAGGTTCTTCTTGGAACCGGATTTGAAATCAGTCTCATACCAGCCACCGCCTTTCAGGCGAAAACCGGCCGCGGATATCTTCTTCTCCAGCGCGGGTTTGCCGCACTCGGGGCAATCCTTCAACGCAGCATCAGACATCTTTTGCAGGGCCTCCAGTTCATGGCCGCAATTATTACACTGATATTCGTATATCGGCATAAAACACACTCTCACAAAAATGGCGGGATATTATAAGGTGGCGGCAGGATTCTGCCAAATCAAGAAGTGATTTATGGGCGCCTTTAAAAATCAGGATTTTTCGTGAGCGCAAGGAAGCACCGCATGAAAACCGCCAAGGCCCACCTTTAAACGTCGTCCTGTTGGCTAAACCTTGGCTAAGGTTACCCGGATCTGGATCAGTTCAACCGAATTAATATGAAACAAGTTTTCAACATGATGATTCCCCGGTCAAACCGAGCCTGATTTTCAAGCGCTGCATTCAAACGACAAGTACGCCAAACAGGGTCTAAAAAGCGAGGGGTGGGATACCCATCTTGGGATATTAGTGCCTGGCCCCAACTCACCGCTTTGAACAAACCAATCACGATTACCAAAAGCAAACTCCAGCCAAAATTCTGTCGAGCGCTTAGTCGTTATGCTGTTAACAATGATCATCCTGACCAGGATGCAAAGTACATCCTGAATAGCAGGGGCAACTCATTATCGCAGTAGAAAATGCTAATACAATCTGATGGTTATTCTGTTTCTGGTCAGTCAATCTGTATTCAGAAATCACGCTTTTCAGGTGTAATTACAGTTATTACCTGCCTGATCAAAACAAGCTTCTCCCCTGCCTGAACACCGTTTTTCTGCATCACTCAAGCCAATCTAACAGGGATATATCCTTTGGGATATTATCGACTATATCGATATTAATCATGAATTAATATTGATTGTCTTTTATTAAAGCCAATTCAATACTCCAGACATACCCGTTACAACAGGACCTTAACCGCAATAACACTCCCTATGAAAAGGAGATGGTTAAGAACCACTGCTACTCGCAGAACGTTAATTGTAATGGGTGTTTTTGCCGGGCCTGCCAGCGGATCAATCTCGTCTCGCATGGCAATTGGCAAAGTACGAAGCACTAAAAATGACATTTATTTTATATGGCTTTACTACTGCATAAGCTGGTGTGGAATGGTTTTACACAATGTGATGCGCTGTCAAAGATGCGCTTATCCGGTAAAAAACCAGGATTCAGCCTTGTGTGTTGTTTAGCTGTTGCTTTCACAATCTTGAGGAGGCTCAACTGATGAGTAAGAAGCATAAAACGCCCAACCTGGATCAACTGGAAAGCGGCCCCTGGCCCAGTTTCGTGACCGGTTTTAAACGACTGGCGGAAAAAAACGACATGATGGCTGATTTGCTGGGTCAGCTTGAGCACTCCTACCAAACCAAGAAAGGCTACTGGAAAGGCGGCACCATTTCCGTGCTGGGATATGGCGGCGGCGTTATTCCCCGCTTTTCGGAAGTATCGGACATGTTTCCGGCTTCCAAGGAATTTCATACGCTGCGCATCATGCCGCCACCGGGCATGCACTACACCACAGATATTCTACGCAAGTTCTGTGATATCTGGGATGAGCATGGCTCCGGTTTGCTGGCCCTGCATGGACAAAGTGGTGACATGATGTTCCAGGGCTGTAAAAGTGAAAATGTGCAGAAAGCTTTCGACGCCATTAACGAATTAGGATTCGACATGGGAGGCGCCGGCCCATCGGTGCGTACTTCCATGTCCTGTGTCGGTGCAGCGCGCTGTGAACATTCCTGCTACAACGAGGGCGTGGCCCACCGCACCATGATGAATTCGTTTACCGATGACCTGCACCGCCCAGCCCTTCCTTACAAATTCAAGTTTAAATTTTCCGGTTGCCCCAATGACTGCATGAACTCGGTACAACGCGCCGACATGGCGGTTATCGGCACCTGGCGCGACGACATCCAGATCAAACAGGATGAAGTGAAAAAGTTTGTACAGGCTCGCGGCCGGCAATATGTGGTGGACAATGTCATAACCCGTTGCCCCACCCAATGCATGTCATTGAAAGACGATGACAGCATCGATATCGACAATCGCAATTGCGTGCGCTGTATGCACTGCATCAATGTCATGACCAAAGCCCTTTCCCCCGGTAAAGATCGCGGCGTAACGATTCTGGTCGGTGGTAAACGCACACTGAAAATTGGTGACCTGTTTGGCACGGTCATTGTTCCTTTCAAAAAACTGGAGACCGAAGAAGATTATGAAAGCCTGGTGGAACTGGGTGAAACCATCATCGACTTCTGGGCAGAAAACGGCCTTGAACACGAACGCTGCGGTGAAATGATTGACCGTATCGGTTTTGCCAACTTCCTTGAAGGTATCGGCCTGGAGGTTGAACCCGCAATGGTGGCACACCCCAGAGCCAATCCGTTTATTCGCCTGGATACCTGGGATGAAGAAGCCAACAAATGGCAACAGCGTCAGGCAGAAAAAGAAGGAGCAAAATAATGCAAGAGCAAAGAACACATCAAACAATGGAAAGCGGCGTACCCGATCATTTCTCCTATATGCATCCGACGATGCGCAGAAACTACGGTCAGTGGGACTGGCATGAACGCCCGCGTCCCGGCGTATTGCATCATGTATCCATCAATGGCGAAGAAATATGGACAGTGCGCGCCGGCACTCAACGCCAGATGGATACGGATACTATTCGCAAACTATGTCAAATTGCCGATGATTACGCAGAGGGTTATGTACGTTTCACCATCCGCAGTAACATCGAGTATATGCTCACGGATGAATCACGAGTTGCTGCACTCATTGATAAATTGCAACAGGAAGGTTTTCCGGTGGGAGGTACCGGTAATGCGGTATCCATGATTGCACACACCCAGGGTTTTCTGCATTGCGACATACCCGGTACGGATGCATCCGGCGTGGCCAAATCGATTATGGATTCGCTACATGAAGAGTTCATCAATGAGCGCATGCCTAACCGTGTACGCCTGTCGACTTCATGCTGCCAGATCAACTGCGGTGGGCAGGCAGATATTTCCATTAATATTCAACACACCAAGCCGCCTAAAATCAATCACAACCTGGTGGCTAATATCTGTGAGCGTCCTTCGGTTGTGGCTCGTTGTCCCGTGGCAGCAATACGCCCTGCACTGGTGGACGGCAGGCCGTCACTGGAAGTGGATGAACGGAAATGCATTTGTTGCGGTGCCTGCTATCCACCCTGCCCTCCAATGCAGATCAATGATCCCGAGCATTCCAAACTGGCTATTTGGGTTGGCGGAAAAAATTCCAATGCACGTTCCAAACCCACCATGCAAAAACTGGTGATGGCAGGACTGCCTAATAACCCGCCACGCTGGCCGGAAGCAACCGCAGCGGTGAAGAAAATTCTAGACTGCTACAAGGCAGACGCCAGGGACTGGGAGCGCCTGGGTGAATGGGTTGAACGCATCGGCTGGGAACGTTTCTTTGAAATGACCGGTTTCCCATTTACACGCTTCCATGTGGATACCTGGTCTGGTTCAAAATATACCCTGAATCATTCAACTCATATCCGCTTTTAAACGATTTGGCTCAGGCCTGCTGACTGAGCCATCAACCTCGGGGACCCGCTATCGAACTGTTGATGGTGGTTCCCCGAACTAACCTGCAGCCCTGCAAAAACCAGGTGTCAGAGAGTCATTTTTACTTTGCCGGAACATGGCTCCCTGCCCTGGTTTTTGCTTTTTTATCTACACTTTGTCGACAACACCACAACAACCCACCCGTCCGTCTGATCGTTATCGCCATAACAAAATACAATTCCCACAGAATCATTTAAGATGCATTAGCTTCAATTATGTTTTACAGAACCTGAAGGCAATACAGCCAGCCAACATGACAGGGAAGCAAACAGGACATTACTATAGGACATCATGATCCATGCGTTATGCATTGCGTATCCATGGATAATATTTGAAATAATCCATCCTGATTTATGATTAAAAAAACGACACCATGACTTCCTATGTCAAAGAGAAAATAACACAGATGAAATCTATTCTAATCACCGGCTGTTCTTCCGGCATTGGTCTGTGTGTGGCCAAAGGACTCAAGGCACGTGGCTATAGAGTATTTGCCACCGCACGCAAGCCGGCCGATGTTGAACGCCTGGCAAAAGATGGCCTGGAAAGCCTGCAACTGGATCTGGATGATTCTGCCTCGATTCAAA
>JBFHPZ010000144.1:0-6172 GCA_041592495.1 Gammaproteobacteria bacterium
AGGGCCGCCACATCCGACGCTCGAATGGAGCCTATATAACTACCGGCACCCACCATTTCCGACATGGGCAGGGCTACCAGCTGGAAGTTTACATAACCACCAATAATGGCAATACATAACACCAGGCCGGAAATAAAGAACTGGGTAAGGGATGAGGACGATAGCATGCGTTCGGCATAATCGCTCTTGGCCATTATCTGCTCATACTGCGACATCTGTTCATCAATAATATTGGCGCGATATTCCAGACCGGTGATTTTCTTTTCCACATTGGTCAGGATGGTGGTGAGGGAACGCCAGAAAGGCATCATCTTTTTCAGCAACATGTGCCGTTCTTTGTGAGCCTTGCGATACTCCGCCACGGATTTATCCATGGATTTTTTCAGAGTGGCATGAATATCATTCAGGATCTTGGCCACAACAGGCGAGCCGCTGGCGGGAATGGCCGCCACGGATTCAATGGCTTTTAACCATTCCGGAGGCTGCGGTGGTACTTCACCGGATTGCACATAGTCTTCATCGATGCGGGTGATCTGCTCCTTCAAATCGCGCTGCAGGGATGGATAGCCGCTGAGATCGCGATTGACCAGCGCCTGCACCCGCTGAAACTCACGCTCGATATGACGCTCGGTGGCTTCACGCCCATGAGTTAACAGCACTTCCCGGTTACGCAGACGCAGTCGCTGCTCTACCAGCATAATGGAACGCGCCATGATTCGCAGGGCGTTTCGAATGCTTTGGGTAACGGACAGTATGGCCATATGCGCCGGTTGGCGCGCCAGGTACATACCGACCACGATTATGACCGCCCAGATCAAGGCAGAAACAGCGGGTTGATTGGGCATCCAGAAATTCCAGAAATCCGAGGTCATCTATTGCCTCCGAGTGATATATCACTTTCTATCGGTTATAAATTGTCGTTTGGAGTTTAGTTCAGTGTGCTGCCATTTTTCATAAATAGCCATCACGGCGAAATGCACTAATCATATAATTGTGAAGGTCACCACGTTTTCAACCAGACAGGCAAACCACCACATAAGCTTGATCCGCTCATATGCAACCGAGACAAATCCAGGTGTATATTGTTGAATCGCAAGTAATTTCAGGCAAGCAGCAGGCGTTTCATCTATTCTTTTTTTAATAAGTGATAAATAAAAAGACCAGCATATGTTTGAATCTGCAGAATTGGGGCAAAAAACCAGTAAAGAAGCCTTTAAGGAGCTGGAACCGGATCTCCGCTATCGCCTGTTGCAGGCACAGCAGCGGATTCAAATCGCAGGTATTCCGGTGATTATCCTGCTCTCGGGAGTGGAAGGCTCTGATCGTAGCGGTGTGGTCAAACGCCTCAACAAGTGGTTTGATCCCCGATACCTGCGCACCTATGCTTTCTGGGATGAGACGGATGAAGAACGTGAGCGCCCGCTGTACTGGCGTTTCTGGCGGTGCATGCCACAACGGGGCGAAACCACCATCATGTTTGGCTCCTGGTACACACATCCCATTATTGATCGTGCCTTCGATCGCTGTGATGATCACCAGCTGCAGTTGTCCCTGCATCAAATCAATATGCATGAACGCATGCTCAGCCAGGATAACCATGTCATTATCAAACTCTGGTTTCATATCAGTCATAAAACCCAGCTGAAACGCCTTGATAAAAAAAAGCGGTTTGGAAAAAGCCCAACCGCAGCCTTGTTCAAAAATTTTGCAGAGAACTATGCTCGTTTTATCAAAGTATCGGAACAAACCATAAAGGCGACCGATACGGCTGAAGCACCCTGGCACATTATTGAAGCCACCGATAAACGCTATCGTGATGTTAAGGCTGCAACAATTGTCATTGAAGCACTGGAAGCTCAACTCGCAAAAATAGAACAACAGCCTTTGAACTCGCCTCCTGTTGAAACGGAAACACCATTAAAAGCTTCCATTCTTGATCGCATCAAACTTGATCTTTCTCTGGACACAAATGACTATGTAAAACAACTGGGTCGCTATCAAAAGCAGTTAGCTAAACTGGTTTGGGAAGCCTACGACCAGAAACGTTCTATTATTTTACTCTTCGAGGGTTGGGATGCGGCTGGCAAAGGTGGCGCCATTCGACGCATCACATCCACCATTGATGCCCGGTTATATAAAGTAATTCCAATTGCGGCACCCAGCGACGAAGAAAAAGCCCATCACTATCTATGGCGTTTCTGGCGCCACATACCCCGTAGTGGCTACCTCACCATTTATGACCGCTCCTGGTATGGCCGGGTACTGGTTGAACGGGTAGAGGGTTTCGCCCAACAGGATGAATGGCAACGGGCCTATCATGAAATCAATTTTTTTGAAGAACAACTAATCAACCACGGTATTATCCTGTGTAAATTCTGGCTACATATTTCTGCGGACGAGCAGCTGCGACGTTTCAGGGAACGCGAGCAAACACCCTGGAAACAGCACAAGATTACCGATGAGGACTGGCGAAACCGTGAAAATTGGCCTGCTTATGAGCATGCCATCCATGATATGGTTACTCATACCAGTAGCGATGCATCACCCTGGACTGTAGTGCCGGCTAACGACAAATTATTTGGTCGCGTCCAGATACTGAAAACCCTGTGTAAAACCATCAAGCAGGCACTGTAACGAATTTGTCATAAAAAAGTCACATAATCCTATGACCACTCCTACCAAAAAATGCACCATGCAGGAATTTGATTTAAAGCTGCCTGAATACTATCTGAATCGTCAGATCAGCTTACTTGAATTCAACCGTCGAGTATTACAGCAGGCACGTAATCCAGGCGTTCCATTACTGGAACGACTGCGTTTTCTGTGTATTTTTTCAACCAATATGGATGAGTTTTTTGAAGTCAGGGTTTCCGGCCTGAAACAAAAAGCCGAACTCGGCGCTGTACAAAACGAGCCGGACAACAAAACGCATCTGGAAGTACTGAAAGAAATCAGCTTGCGCGCCCATGAACTGGTGGCGGAACAATATACCCTGCTGAATCAGTTACTGGACCATGATTTATCTGCCGAAAACATTCGTTTTATACGCCGTACTGAATGGAATGAATGTACAAACAAATGGCTGCATGATTATTTTGAAAATGAACTTTCACCCATCATCAGCCCCTTTGCGCTCGACCCGGCGCACCCTTTCCCGCGCATCCTTAACAAGAGCCTGCATTTCATTGTGCAACTACAGGGAAAAGATGCATTCGGACGCAGCAGCGGTCTCTCACTCATCCAGATACCGCGTGCATTACCACGCATTATTCACTTACCAGCTAACGAATGCGGTTGCGGCAGCTCCGATTTCGCATTCCTATCATCTGTAGTTCATGCCTATGTCGATGATTTATTCCCCGGCATGAAAGTAAAAGGTTGCTACCAGTTCCGCGTGACTCGTAACAGCGACCTGTATGTAGACGAAGAAGAAATTGATGATTTGTTGCGTGCGGTAGAAGGTGAACTGGGCTCCCGTCGTTATGGCGATGCGGTGCGCCTGGAAGTTGCTCACGATTGCCCGAAAAATGTATCCCAGTATCTGCTGGATAAATTTGAACTGGGTCAGGAAGATCTGTATCAGGTGGATGGCCCGGTTAACCTTAATCGCTTGAGCTCAGTTCCGGATATGATCGATCGGCCCGATCTTAAGTATTCCGCCTTTGTGCCTTCATTACCGGCTGTATTAACCACCACCAGTGATATTTTCGAATCCATACGTAAGCAGGATATTCTATTACACCACCCCTATGAATCTTTCGCACCGGTGATCGACTTTATTTTACAGGCTGCTAAAGATCCGAACGTACTGGCGATTAAACAAACCCTGTATCGCACAGGCCCAACATCTGTCATTGTGGATGCCCTGGTCAAAGCCGCTAAAGCCGGCAAGGAAGTCACGGTTATCATTGAACTGCGGGCTCGTTTCGATGAAGAAGCGAATATTTCTTTAGCCACTCGTCTTCAGGAAGCCGGTGCGCATGTTGTTTACGGTGTGGTCGGTTTTAAAACCCATGCAAAAATGTTGCTGGTCATTCGGCGCGAATCCAAAAAACTGCGTTACTACGCTCACCTGGGCACAGGCAACTACCATTCGCGCACTGCACGTCTTTACACCGATTACGGCTTATTCACTTCAGGTCGCAAACTTTGTGAAGACATCAATCGCGTCTTCCAGCAACTCACCAGCATGGGCAAAACAAAAACTCATAGTAAGATTTTGCAATCACCTTTCACACTTCAGGAAGGCATGGAAGCGAAAATCGAACGAGAGATCACCCATATCAAAAATGGTAAAGTCGGCCGCATTATCATCAAGATCAATTCACTGGTAGATGCAAAAATGATTCAGGCTTTGTATCGTGCATCAATTGCCGGCGTCAACATCAGCATGATTGTTCGCGGCATGTGTAGTCTGCGCCCGGGTGTTGAAGGTATTTCAGAAAACATACAGGTTCGTTCAATTATTGGCCGCTTTCTGGAACATGATCGCGTTATCTATTTTGAAAATGGTGGCGAATCCGAAGTCTTTATTTCCAGTGCTGACTGGATGGAACGCAACCTTTATCGCAGGGTTGAGGTGGCCATTCCCATTGAAGCGGAAGAGCTGAAGAAGCGCATTATCAATGAATTGCAATACTATTTGATGGACAACACCCAGGCATGGCTTATGAATCCGGATGGCAGCTATACACTGGCACAGCCTGCCAACAACCAGGAAGCCTTTGTTGCCCAACAAAAATTCCTGGAAGATCTGGCAGAGAGTTCCTGAAAAAACTTATATAAAGCCTGCACATCAATTGCCACGGAGGGCACAGGTTTTTAAATTAGGTTATTGCCAGGATGACGGGTGCAGTAACGTCTCTACAATCCATTAGTCACTTTCAACAGCATTCTCTTTCAACGACAGGTTAATAGCTTTAAGGTATGAAGCTTCCTGTTCCAGGTCATTCAAAGTTAATGGATGCTGCTGCAACCAGTCCTCGGGGATTTTGATTTTAAGCTTGTCTTTTTTCAACGAAACTTTTATCAGCGGCAGTTCCGATGCACTACGACTGCGATGAAAAATAACAGACAAGCGCAGAATAACCGTCAGCAAAACAACCATTTCTTTATAAGCATCACTTATACCGGAAAATACGTCTGAAATTATCTTACCACGGTGCAAACGTACGATAGTTGCCAGTCGCTTTTGTTCCTGTTGTGAAAAGCCGGCCAGATCAGAATTCTCTACAATATAAGCACTATGTTTATGGTAACCAGAATGCGCAATATCTCGGCCAATTTCATGCAACTGACATGACCATAACAACAGTGTGGCCGCTTCCTGCCGTGGAACTTTCTTAATCTCGTAGAGCTGGGTGAAAAAATCCTGCGCAGTCAAAGAAATCCGCGCCACATGGGCATTATCCACATGAAAACGTGTTGACAACTGCTGTACTGACTTGTTTCGTATATCTTCATTGTGCCTGCGGCCCAGTAGATCGTAAAGCAAACCTTCGCGCAAAGCGCCATCCGATACCTGCATTTGCTTGATATCCAGTGCTTCAAACACACCCAGCAGAACAATCACGCCACCAAGAAAAACAGGCGCCCGGCGATCGACCAGGCCATCGAGTTTGATAGCACTCAGTGAATCAAACTGCTGGAGTTTTTCCAGTAATAATTTCAAACCATCCAGTGTAATACCGTCATTTTTTTTGGATTGTAGTGATTCTATGGCTGTAGCAGCTGCTTTTATCGTACCGGATGAACCAATAACCACATCCCAACCCTGATTGCGAAATGCGTGGCGAATCGGTTTCATTAGTTGCAATACCCTGACACGGGCCTGATTCACCTGCTTGGATGTGATCTTATTATCAGCAAAGAATTTCCTGGTCATGGTTACACAGCCCATTTCCAGGCTTTCCATCATACGTGTATTAAAATCTTCACCAATGATAATCTCTGTGCTACCGCCACCAATATCGATGACCAGACGTTTCTTATGGTCTTGCTCAAGACTGTGCGCAACACCCTGATAAATAAGGCGAGCTTCTTCAATACCGGAAATAATCTCGATGGGATGTCCAATCGCAAGCTGCGCATGTTGCAGAAAAACTTCGGCATTATTGGTACGGCGCATGGTATTGGTGCCGACAGCACGCACATTTTCAGATGGAATATCTCG
>JBFHPZ010000145.1:0-6133 GCA_041592495.1 Gammaproteobacteria bacterium
GCGGACAGGCGTTAGCCCCCACTAGCATGTCAGTGACAACCAATTCTACATTCAGCAGGAGTGAGGAAAAAATGAAGCTAAAACATCTAACGCAGATGATCTCGGTAGCTTTCGTGGCTGTTTCCGCTTTAGCAGCCATGCCCGCCATGGCCGCCAAGGCACAACAACCCACCATGAGCGAAGCCGATTTCGAAAAAGCAAAATCACTTTACTTCCAGCGTTGCGCTGGCTGTCACGGTGTATTGCGCAAGGGGGCTACTGGTAAAAACCTTGAACCCGAAAACACCCTGAAAAAAGGTCAGAATCGTCTTGAAAAAATCATTGCCCTGGGTACTGAAGGCGGTATGAATAATTTCGATGATATTTTATCGAAAAAAGAAATTTCCATGCTGGCAACCTATATCCAGATTGATCCACCCAAACCACCCGAAATGCCTCTGTCGTTGATGAAAGAGCGCACCAAACAACATATTGCTGTTAAAGATTATCCCACCAAGCCGATGCACGGTCGTAACTGGGAAAACTTCTTCCTGGTTATTGAACGAGACGTGGGCAAGATTGCCGTGGTGGATGGCGACAAGCATGAAATCATTGCCCATATTCCAACCGGTTACGCAGTACACGTATTGAAGTCACTGGAACACTCCACTGCTTCCAAAGCGAAAGATTATGGCCGCTTCTGGTACACCATGGGCCGTGACGGCAAGATGACCAAGATCGACCTCTGGCAAACGCCGGACAAGATGCTAGTGGCTGAAACCCAGGTTGCCTATGACGCACGTGACGTTGCTGTATCCGGCGATGGTAAATACGTGATCGGCGGCGCTTACTGGCCACCTCATTTCGTCATTGTTGATGCTGCCACCATGGAACCCTTAAAAGTGGTTTCTTCACGCGGTGTTAACGTGGACGGTGACTATGTTGAGGAATCACGTGTAGCTGCCATCTACGACACACCCCATGAAAAATCCTGGATGGTCGCAATGAAGGAGCTGGGACAAATGTGGCAGGTGGATTACACCGACATCGACAACCTGCGCATTGAGCAAATCAATACTGCCAAGTTCCTGCATGATGGTTTCTTTGATCCAACCGGTCGTTACTTCCAGATTGCCGCCAATGCCTCTAACAAGATGGTCGTAGTCGATACCAAGGAACGTAAACTGGAAGCCATGATCGACGTGGCCAAACTTCCACATCCAGGCCCTGGCGCCAACTGGGATGATCCCAAGTGCGGTCCTGTCGGCGGCACTACTCACCTGGGTGAAGGCACTGTAACGGTCTGGGGTAATGATCCCAAGGGTCATAAAGACAAAGCCTGGAAAGTTTGTTACACCGTGGAAACCGACGGCCCCGGTTTGTTCATCCGTACCCACCCAACATCAAAATATGTATGGGCAGATCAAACCAAACATCCGGAACCGGAAGTACAGCAATCCATCAAGGTGTTCGAAAAGGGTACTGGCAAAGTGGTTAAAACCATTCGCCTGACAGAGAAACAGGGTTATGCCGCTGTGCACTTTGAGTTCAATGCCGATGGTAGTGAAGTCTGGGCTTCAGTCTGGAATCGTAAGGACAGCAAGGAACCCAATGGTGAAATCGTTATATTTGATGCCAAGACGCTGAAAGAGAAAGCTCGCATCAAGGGCTTCTATGCACCTACCGGTAAGTTCAATGTTCATAACCGTACCAATCACGTAACCTGATCGGTGCACAACAACGGCGGGCATGGCAACATGCCCGCTTTTTTTAAATGCTTTAAATCACAGAGGCCACAGGGATACACAGATCAAACAACAAATTTTTGTGTGAATCTCTATGCCCTTTGAGCAAAAAAAATAATCCGGCATTCAGTGGAGTAAAACTATGTTCGACCTATATCGTCAATTACTATCCCGCAAGATCATCCTGGGAACAACGCTTGGGGCAGCACTTGTTTTTATGATTGTCGGTGTTATTTTCTGGGGTGGATTCAACACTGCCATGGAAGCCACCAATACACTGGATTTCTGTATCAGTTGTCACGAGATGGAAGACAATGTGTATCAGGAATACAAAAAAACCATTCACTTCACTAACCGTAGCGGCGTAAGAGCCACCTGTTCCGACTGCCATGTTCCAGATCCATGGGTTCATAAAGTGGTACGTAAAATCCAGGCCAGTAACGAAGTACTGCACAAGGTACTGGGCACGATTGATACACCTGAAAAATTCGATGCCAAACGTTTGCAACTGGCAAAAAATGTGTGGCGCGCCATGAAAGAAACCGATTCACGGGAATGTCGAAACTGTCACGACTTTGCCACCATGAATCCGGAAAACCAGAAACCTCGTTCCAGCAAACAACATTTGAATGCCATGACCGATGGCAACACTTGTATTGATTGCCATAAAGGCATTGCACATAAAAAAGTACACGACCAGCTTACCGATGCAGAGCTTGATGCACTGGAAAAACCACGTGAAGAACATAAACGTCCCATTGCACCACAATGGCTGGCACTGGCGGAAGGCAAGAGCACTGATACTCCGGTTGAAGAAGCCGCAGCTGTTGTTGAAGAAGCAAAACCCATGGTTGCAACAACTGCACCTGCTCCAGCACCAGCACCTGTAGCAACAACTGCACCGACCGCTGCACCTGCCGCCAATGCAACATCAGGCAGCATCAACTGGAGTGGTGTGCCCTCGCGTAAAATTACTATTTTTTATCCTGGTCAAACTTCCATGGAATGGGCCCTGGGCCGTAATCATGGCGGCGCCCGCCCCTTCAAGGCAGGTGACCGTTGCTTCGACTGTCATGATAAAGAAGCGGCCGACATGGGCAGAAAAATTGTAACCGGTGAAAAAGAAGGTGATGTTGAACCAACCTTGATTCCGGACAAACGTGGCTCGATCCCTGTTGATGTTCAGGCAGCACATGATGGCAATAATTTATACATGCGCTTCCAGTGGCCTGATTCCAAACACACACCCGCACCTTTTGTCGAAGGCGGTAAAATGGATCCGGCCAACCAGATGAAACTGGCGATCATGCTGGCGACCGATGATGTGGAATATGCCGATCGTGCCGGTTGCTGGGGCACCTGCCATGCCGACTTGCGCAGCATGCCATTTGCACCGGACCAGGCAGCCATTGGCGGCACATCCTTGAAACACGCTAAAGATGGTGTAACCAAGTACCTCACCGAAAGCCGTACCGAAATTGAAATCAAAGGCAGAAATGAAAAGCCACTGGGTGGTTGGGACAAACTGAAATCAGAAGATGAAATTAAAACCGAACTCGATGCCGGTCATTTCATGGATCTGTTCCGCTACAAGGCTGGTGAAAAGATTGCAGAAGATGGCCACATACTGGAAGAACGTGTTGCCAATGACGGCCAGGGTGTGGAATTTAATGCCACATTAAGCAACAACACCTGGACAGTGGAAGTGGTGCGCAAACTCAAATCTGATAAACCTGGTGATCTCACACTGGATACAGCCAGCGTTTATAATTTCGGTTTTGCCATTCACGATGATTACACCACCGCGCGTTATCACCATGTTTCACTGGGTTACAAACTTGGATTCGATAATGCAGAAATGGAAATCAATGCGGTGAAGAATTAGAAGTTGTTTTAAAAACATTCTGGCTCCCATACAAGAATGTGGGAGCCAGAGTTAACATCTTTATGGATGACAACTGAGGCAGGCAGATGAAAATTCATATCTTTATTGCGCAAGCCATACTGGCACTGTTACTGGTGTTTGTATTTCCTATATATTATTCCTGGTCGGCAGAAACCGTCACCGTTGAAATCAGGGATTACAAATTCACGCCACAGGAAATCACCATTAAACCTGGCACTACCGTGCATTGGGTGAATCGGGAAAAACGCCAGTATCATAGCGTATGGTTTGAAAAACTGGGCGAACCGGAGCCGGATTATTTATTTCCCGACGACAGCTACGATAGAACATTCGACAAGGCCGGCGATTTTCCTTATCGTTGCGGCCCCCATCCTGAAATGACAGGAGTGGTTCATGTCAAAAACTAAAGTTTATCTGGTAGGATCAGGCCCGGGTGATCCTGACCTGCTCACGGTTAAAGCCTTACGTTTAATACAGCAGGCAGATGTGGTGGTATATGATCGCCTGGTGTCAGATGAAATCCTGGCCCTAATCCCTGCTGGTATCAAAAAAGTTTTTGTGGGCAAAGCCAGTGGCAATCACCACATGAAGCAGGAACAGATCAATAAATTGCTGGTGACACTGGCCAATACCGATCGCAACATAGTACGTCTCAAAGGTGGCGATCCGTTTATCTTTGGTCGCGGTAGTGAAGAAGCACAATTCTTATTGCAACACGATATCGATTTTGAATATGTACCCGGTATCACTGCAGCATCTGCAGTCAGCGCCTATGCCGGCATTCCCCTTACTCATCGAGGCATTGCTCGCAGTGTTCGATTAATTACCGGTCATTGCAAAGCTGATCAACCGCTAGAATTCAACTGGAACAGTCTCGCTGACCCCGACACCACACTGGTGTTTTACATGGGACTGGCCAATCTGGAACAACTGCAACAGGAACTCATCAAGGCGGGTCTGCCAGCATCAACCCCGGCAGCGGTAGTTGAAAACGGCACCACATCGAGGCAACGCCGTTGTATATCAACACTCATGCATTTACAAACCGATGTTAGGCAAATGTCGATAAAATCACCGGCACTAATTATCATTGGTGAGGTTGTCAGCCTGGCTGATGAACTTAACTGGTTTACCCCCCAGAGTACACAAAATGAATTTAACCAACAGGTTGCTGAAAACTAGTTTGCTGATGTGTGTTGTATTGTTAAGTTCGCCAATCCTTGCCGAACCCGACAACGACCGCCAGCAACAATTAATGCATTTATTGAAACATGATTGCGGCTCCTGTCATGGCATGACATTGAAAGGCGGCCTCGGTCCTTCCCTGCTACCCGAATCATTAAAAGATAAACCCGACGAATTATTATTCATTACAATCCGTGAAGGCCGCAAAGGCACACCCATGCCGCCATGGAAGTCACAACTTTCCGAAAATGATGTGAACTGGATTATTTCGCAACTCAGAAACGGCGTTGAACAATAACAGGAATCTTTATGAAAAAAATAATAGTCATTTCACTCGCTTTCTTAATATTGAACGCCTGCACACCCGCACAATCCTTACGCGGCACCGGCGATCTTGGTTTAATCATTGAACGCGCTATTGGTCGTGTGCAACTGGTGGAACATAGTAGCAACACATCGCTGGCAAAAATCGAAGGCCTGGGGGATTTATCCCATGCCTCCATCGTGTACTCCCGGGATGCGCGCTATGGTTATGTCTTTGGTCGCGATGGCGGCCTAACCAAAGTTGATTTACTCGAACAAAAAATTGTCAATCGCGTGATGCAATCCGGTAACAGTATCGGCGGTGCTATTTCACAGGATGGATCACTGATTGCCGTTTCCAATTACACGCCCGGTGGCGTGAAAATCTTTGATGCACACACACTGCAACTGGTAGCGGATATTCCTGCAATATATGGTGATAACAAACAATCCAAAACCGTGGGACTAGTGGATGCTCCGGGTCATAAATTTGTATTCAGCTTATACGATGCCGGTGAAACCTGGATTGTGGATGTACATGACAGGAACCAACCGCAAATTACCAAATTCAAAAATATCGGCGCCCTTCCCTACGATGGATTGATTACACCGGATGGTCGTTATTACATCGCCGGTTTGTTTGGGGAAGATGGTTTGGCCTTACTGGATTTATGGCATACCGAAAAGGGTGTGACACGTATTCTTGATCATTATGGTAAAGGCAAGGAACCTCTACCCGTTTATAAAATGCCACACCTCGAAGGCTGGGCAGCCGCGGGTGATGAATTATTTTTACCGGCGGTTGGTCAGTATGAAGTGTTGATTGTTAATCGTAATACCTGGCAACAAACCGGCAGCATCGCCGTGCATGGTCAGCCCATTTTTGTCATGTCACGTCCCGACAATCGCCACATCTGGGTCAACTTCGCCCATCCGCGCAACGACACTATTCAGGTTATCGATGTTGAAACCCATCAGATCATTAAAACGCTGAAACCCGGCAAGGCAGTGTTAC
>JBFHPZ010000146.1:0-6103 GCA_041592495.1 Gammaproteobacteria bacterium
ACCATGTAGAAACTGAAGAGGAACTCATGGCCAAGTATAATAAACTGCAAGGCCTGGATTGATTCCTTGAATGAAAATAAAAGCTCCCTGCGGGGAGCTTTTTTATTGCCATGAAAAAAATACTTCTTTTTACTATCATTTTTTTGCTCTCATCCTCGTCATTTGCACGGCATCAGGCGGGCATCGCGACTGCGCACCCACTGGCAACACAGGCCGGTGAAGAAATTCTGAAAGTCGGTGGCAATGCATTCGATGCAGCCGTTGCCATATCAGCCGCTCTGGCAGTGGTCGAGCCATACAGTTCCGGCTTAGGCGGCGGTGGTTTCTGGTTATTGCATCGCGCTGAAGATAATAGCGACATCATGATCGATGGCCGCGAAACCGCACCGCTAACAGCGCATCGCGATATGTATCTCGATGACAAGGGGGAAGTGATCAAGGGCGCATCCATCGACGGTCCATTATCCGCAGGCATTCCCGGTGTGCCGGCGGCACTGGAACATCTTGCCAAACACTATGGTCGCTTGTCCTTAAAGCAAACATTACAACCGGCTATTCGTCTGGCCCAACAAGGGTTTGCTGTTGAAGAGCATTACCGACGCATGGCAGGATTTCGTCTCGAAGCCTTGCGTAAATCACCGGCAGCAGCAAAGGTGTTTTTGCATAACAATGACGTTCCCGAACTCAATTTCATCATTAAACAACCCGATCTTGCACGTACGCTTGAAATCATTGCAGCAAAAGGCGCAGCCGGCTTTTATCAGGGCAAAGTGGCGCAACAACTGGTTAAAGGTGTGAGCAAAAATGGGGGCATCTGGTCATTACAGGATTTGAATGACTACCGCATTATCGAGCGCAAGCCCTTGATAGGTGAGTACCGCGGCATGACCCTGACTTCAGTCGCACCACCATCCTCCGGTGGCGTTGCTATGATCGAAATATTGAATCAGTTAGCGAACTGGAAACTGGAAAATTTATCGCAATCGCAACGCGTGCATTTGATTGTGGAAACCATGCGTCGCACCTATCGTGATCGCGCGGAATATCTGGGCGATAGTGATTTTGTGGATGTGCCAGTCGAGCGTTTGATGAATGCGCATTATGCAGCCGGTCTTGCTGCAACTATTCATCCCCACAAGGCAACGCCAAGTGAATTATTGCCGGGCGTGGTGTCGGCGCCGGCTGCTCAGGACACTACGCATTTTTCCGTCATCGATCACCAAGGTAATCGCGTTGCTGCAACCCTGTCGATTAACTATCCCTTCGGTTCCTGTTTTGTTGCACCGGGCACCGGTGTTCTGCTCAATGATGAAATGGATGACTTTTCATCCAAACCCGGCGTACCCAATGTGTATGGGTTGGTGGGTAATGAAGCCAATGCCATCGAACCGGGCAAGCGTATGTTATCCAGCATGAGCCCGACTTTTCTCGAAACCGAAGATCGCATTGCAGTCATTGGCACACCCGGCGGCAGTCGCATCATTACCATGGTGTTACTGGGAGCGCTGGAGTTTTTCAATGGAGCGGATGCTAAAACTATTGTTAACTTGCCGCGTTATCATCACCAGTATTTGCCCGACAAAATATTTTATGAAGCGGATGCTTTTGATGCAGAAATGCAGGATGCACTGAAACAAAAAGGACATGAGTTACAGCAGGGTGATCGTAGCTGGGGCAATATGCATGTGGTGATTCAGGACAAGCGTTCAAACAGAATTGATGCAGCATCGGATAAACGCGGAATAGGTTCTTCGGTTATTGTTGATTGAGCTGTTATTGTTCAACAAACCTATTCCAGACCAAAGCTTTCATGTTCCTCGTTTGTAATTCTGTATTCCGCCTGTTTCGCTTTTTCAATACTGCGTAATAACTCAGTACGTTCCCTGTCACCCATGCCATGATTCATAAAGCGGTCAGCCGCTTTTAAAACATCTTCAAGATAAGCCAGCCGGTAGTGATGATTGAGTAGGGATTTGGCAAGATAGTCCGTATCCTCATCCTGTTCCTTCATGGCAACCGCTTTTTTCAAGGCAATTTTTAATTCAAGATCGCTGGGTTTGCTCATAATTATTTACTCCTGTAATGAAAACCTAGCAGAAAAAATGGCATTTGCTAATCCCGCATTCAGGGGTATGGCATGATTTATTTCGTTATAATGCAAACAGATCAAACAACAGGTAAAAAACATGTCAGACATTCGCATTGGAATCCTCACTGCCTCCGATCGCGCCAGCGCCGGTGTTTATGAAGACCTTTCCGGCAAGGCCATTATCGATACCCTGAAAGAATATTTAACATCCGAATGGGAGCCGGTGTATCGCGTAATCCCTGATGATCAGCCTGTGGTTGAAGGTGCACTCATCGAACTGGCGGATAATGAGAAGTGTTGTTTGATTGTCACCACCGGCGGTACCGGACCCGCGCCACGTGATCTGGTGCCGGAAGCAACGGAATCTGTGTGCAATAAAATGATGCCGGGTTTTGGTGAACTCATGCGACAGGTTAGTTTGCAATATGTGCCGACTGCAATTTTATCTCGACAGACAGCGGGTATTCGAAATAAAACTTTGATTATTAATTTACCAGGTAAACCGAAATCGATTCGTGAATGTCTGGATGCGGTGTTTCCGGCAGTACCCTATTGTGTGGATTTGATTGAGGGGCCGTATCTGGAAACGAATGAGGAAGTGATTAAGGCGTTTCGACCCAAAGCCAAATAATTTCCGTGCAAGATATTCAGCGCATCAGCGCACAAAAAAACGGACACACTCTTTGCAAAGTGTGTCCGTTTCGTTTCAGTTCGGTTCGCAGTTTCTAGTAAATATCATTCGCCGTGTTGGTGACATTGAATTTACCGGTTGTTGCCGGCAAGTTAATTCTATTTATTTCATTTAGAGTGGTGCTATCGAGAATAACCTGACCGCCACCGTCATTGGCCCAGTCGGAAATCCACACTTCACTACCGTCCTTGTTGAATTCCATGTGCGTTGCCTTGCCGGCGTTGGCCACGTCAAAGCAGCGGTCAAGCGTGCCGGTTGCCTTGGCAATGGCGCAGATCTGCTTGTCGTTGCTTGAACTCAATGTCATATCAACCAGTACCCAGGGTGAATTCGGATGGGTCTTGATGAACAGCGAGCCAGCCGCCGGCAGGTCAATCTGCCGTACCACTTTCCACGCATGTTCCGGCTTGTTCACCGGATCGGTGCCGTACACCGAGATAAACGAACTGCCCATGTGTGGCGTGGCATTCACCCAGCCGTAAACCGGATCCTGCCAGTTAGCGCCTCGGCCGGGATGGGGTACATTCCCCACATCAAATGTCGCTTCAAGGTTCTGGTCCTGTACATCCACGATCACCATCTTGTTACTGGCGTTCGCCGCCGTCATGAAATAGCGCCGGGTGTGATCCCAGCCGCCATCGTGCATGAACCTGGCGGCGGCAATATTGGTTACCAGCGGTGCGCCTGCTTGCGAGTAATCGACAATGCCGACATAACCGGATTCCTTCTGGTTCACCACCCATACCGGATCAAACTCGGAGGCGACGATTGCAGCAATGCGCACTTCTGACAGTGTCTCACCTTCAATGCTGGTCATGGACAGATCCACCTTGTTCTGCGGTTCCAGTGTCAGGCCATCGTAAACGACATATTGCGGTGGCCAGTAACAACCCTCGATCAGGAATCGGTCTTCATAACCGGTATATTTGCTGCCTTCCACACTGCGGGCATCGTGGCAACCTTTCACCTTCGCCACCACATTGGGTACGCTCGCCCACAGGTCAATCATGTTGACCCAGCCATCGCGGCCGATGGCATAGAAATAGCGACCCGATGCCGAGGATCTCAGGATGTGCACGGCAAAGCCGACATCGACACGGGTAACCTCTTCATGGGTGTCACCATCAAAGATCGCAATCTGGCCTTCATCACGCAGCACCACGCCGAAAAAGTTTTCCCAGTCACGAGAGTGCTGTGGGCTTGTTGGGCGACTGGCCACCGGCACCATCAGCTCCCAGCTAGCAGTAATTTCCGGCATTTCCAGTGCAGGCGCTGCCGGCGGTGGTAATTGCAGATAAGCTGCAAGACGGGTGATTTCGGTTTCAGTGAGAATACCGGAAGTGCCAAAGTTTGGCATACCACCGGGGGTGCCATGGCGCATCATGGCGGCAAGACCATCGGTACCGATTTCGATGGCTCTGGCTTCACCGATATTGGGTCCGGTGGCACCGTTCCGATAGATACCATGACAACCGGCACAACGGTTGAAATATAAAGTTCTGGTTTCCTCAAATGCCGTTGCGTCGAGCGTAACGGGTATTGTTGGAACCAGCGCGCTGGTTTGCTGACCGATAAAGGTCGCAATATTGAGTGCATCGACATCTGACAAATTAAGGTCGGGCATGATGTAAGGATATTGTGCGAGATCGGTTTCTGAATAGGCATGGGTCGCCAACGCCTGCGGCTCGGCAATAAATGCCATCAGTCGCTCACAGCTTGAACCGCTGGTAACAGGACCAGCACAATTTTCGGAATGGTTAAGCAAATCGGGGCCAAACCTGGGACTGGTACCCAGGGCATGGCATCCGGTGCAGGAATTTCTGAACAATGTTTCACCCGCTAGCGCATCACCCGTAACACTAAGCCGTTCCAGGTCACCGGCGGAGGGCAGTACGGCGAGGTAATTTGCAACGTTGATAATCTGCTCGCTGCTCAGATAGGACAGAAAGCTCATCGAAGGAATAGTGGCAATGGCATTGCTGATTCTTGGGGCTCTCATACCACGAATACTCTTGCGTACAAATCGACCACCAGCATCACTGCCATGACATGCAAAACAAACACTGTTGAAGATTTCCTCACCGGCGGACGTTGAATCGCTGGTGGTAGATGTAGTAACCGTGCTGGTATCGCCGCCACCACCGCAGCCGCTTATCTGTGCGTATATTACAAGCATGGCGACTATATACAGAACATGTGACATCCGTGATTTTTTTATCATTATGTATTCTTTAATCTGGTGCGTTATTAACAGGCTCAATAAATAAAACCTGTTTTATTAAAAACAGGTTCCATAAATTTGGGCCGTATTATTCAATACTGATTAGTGAGGTGTGATGACTAATGTCAAGTGGTGAAATTTGTTTTTAAATGCGTTTCACAACTGTGTGAAATGGTGGTAACCATTGTGTGGTCTCACGCAATTTATGCAAAGTTTTTATCAGGTCGATGTGTCAGGTTATTATTAATAAAGCTTTGACTATAAATTTATCCGGTAAACTAAAATTGATATTGCAAATATCTGGTTGCTGTTTTTTCCGCGGTAACGATTTGAATGACTTGCGTTAGAGAGCAATATTTTCCAGGGTTAGAAGCAACTCCAGTTTAACTCGGGCTATTGATGCTTACTTAATATTTAATGCCGTATTGTCTCTTGAGCTCGCGTTCTTCACGCAAGCGTCGATTATGGTTTATTTCGGACTGTCTTATGCCTTCAGGGCTTTTGTAATAATCTTCAACGCCTTTTTGTCTAACAATCTCATTCCTTGAACAATCAGACCAGTGTTCATCGTTACATTTCTTTATGCGGTTATTGATGTCCTTTTCATTTGCATCATTAGTGGATTTACTATTCTGCTTGAACTGTCTCTGGGGTTTTGGTCTGGGCTTAAGTTTTGAAGAAGAATATACATTTGCAATTTCTTCTGCTTTTTCCTTGTCGATTTTTATTGTTGAAAGTGTGTTCTTTGGCGGAACAATCTCTTGGGATTGGTTATTAGATGTTGGCTTGTCAGAAAAATAGACTTTGCCATTTGAATCAGTCCATTTGTAAATTTCGGCATTTACCATAGAAAATGGAAAATACAAAAGGCCGATAAATATAGCTGTTTTATAGTAACCACCAGGGCAATGACGATTCATAATATTTTCTTCCCTAATTATCCTGAAATGTGTCCAGGGAGCAGAATGGGTAAGTGTGTTGCCCGCGATCATTTGATTATTTAAGCATAATTCATATCGACTGGGAGTCAATGTATTTATTAGGCATTGCTTTTACGAATACCTTCCTTGGTATTCGCCGTCCAGGCAAATTTACGCTACCA
>JBFHPZ010000147.1:0-6023 GCA_041592495.1 Gammaproteobacteria bacterium
CCGGGCGTCGCAAGGCGCCCGGTTTTTTTATTTAAACTGTAAAACATAGTAAAATAGTGGCTTTTCCAAAGTGAATTTGGTTTCTAATAACCGTAATCTATGTCAATGATGTGTTAAGTAGCACTCAACCGGAGTTTCTCATGAGTGACAACCCCTTCGATTTTGCTTCCGACATGCCCGTAAAGAGCGATGTTATACCTAAAATTCTTTCACCCAATGCAACCATCAAATTTCGTTGTTACCCAGGTATTTCCTGTTACAACGCCTGTTGCAGGCATGCTGACATTACCCTGACACCTTATGACGTCATTCGTCTGAAACAACACTTTGGTAAATCTTCTGAAGAACTACTCAAGGCTCATACCGTGCCTTTTACCCTTGACTCACAGGGTATGCCAGGCATCAAGTTACGCACGACTGATGAAGGTGCCTGTTTGTTCATGGATGAAAAAATCGGTTGTACCGTTTATAAAGACAGGCCCACCGCCTGCCGTTATTACCCGCTGGGTAATCTGGCCATGAAAAAAGCAGATGAAGGCCACGAACAACAGCATTTCGTGTTGATCCAGGAAGAACATTGCAAGGGTCACGAGGAAGATCGCCCGATCAAGATCCTGGATTACCGTGCCGAACAGGGTATTGACGACTATGACGGCCATAACAAGGAGTTTTTCCAGCTGATTCTGAAGAAAAAATCTGCCGGCCCCTCCATTGGCACACCACCGGAGCTCAGTCTTCATCTGTTCTTCATGGCCTGCTTTGATCAGGATCGTTTCCGTCGTTTTGTGATGAGCGATTCCTTCAAAAAAACCTACGACATCGAAGATGCCCTGCATGAAAAACTGGCCAAGGACGACATCGAGCTGATGTACTTTGGTTTCCGACTGTTACGTCAGGTTCTGTTTGGTGAAATCACCATAAAAGAACAAAAAGACGCTTATAAGAAGCGACTGGATGAACGTAAGGAAGTGATTGAGTTACGCAAACAGGCGGAAATTGCCAAAATTCGTGCCAAAGATCCCTATCAGGCTTATAAGGCTGAAGTGGAAACTGAAACTGAAGCTAATCCACCAAAAAAAGACGAATAACTACCTGTACGAATGATTTGTATTGCTGCAAACATGACTACACTTAAGTCAGGAAACGGTATTTTGAATCGTACAGGTTGGCAACAGCCTGTACGATTTCTTTTGCCCACGATTTAGGATTTTTGCATGACCCTCCCCGGTAAATCATCTGTTCGCGTTGCCATCATTTCAGATACCCACGGATTTATTGATCCCAATGTTGTCGCAGTCGTCAAAACCTGCGATCAGGTGATCCATGCCGGTGATATCTGTGGTGCCCACGTGCTGGAACAGCTAAAACAAATTACACCTAATGTGACGGCTGTTGCCGGCAACAACGATGCCTCCGGTTTATGGCCGGTTGAAGAAACCCATGTCGTGGAAAGCCTGCCCCAGGTGGCGCGCTTGCAATTACCCGGTGGTGTCATCGCCATTGAACATGGTCATCGCCATGGTATGCACACTCCTTCCCATGATTCCCTGCGTCATACCCATCAACAGGCTCGACTCATCGTCTATGGCCACACCCATACCATGCTGGTGGACAAGGGAGCGTCACCCTGGATAGTTAATCCTGGTGCAGCCGGGCAAACCCGTACCCGTGGAGGCCCTTCCTGCCTGATATTAACTGCCCATGCAGACCGGGAATGGGAAGTGGAAATGCTGCGCTTTGAGCTGGAAACCGCCGCCTAGTATTACAATCAGGCAGCTTGTTTGTCTCGTTTGAAAACCACCAGATGATCAACATCAAGCGTTATTCCTAAC
Organism: Gammaproteobacteria bacterium; assembly: GCA_041592495.1. Lineage (GTDB taxonomy): Bacteria > Pseudomonadota > Gammaproteobacteria > SZUA-229 > SZUA-229 > JBFHPZ01. The sequence continues at coordinate 1,833 of JBFHPZ010000147.1, forward strand.
TGAGTCCCCAGAGCATGATTATGATGACTGGGGGCAATGCACAACACTTCCTTGCCACTATTCAGCTTCAGGGTATAGATAAAATCGGATCCCCGGAAAAACTTCTCGGTAACTTCCAGGGCAATGCTACTGTTGTCATCGTGGATCAGGTCATCTGGACGAATCAGCACATCGACAAAGCAACCTTCCCGACAACCTTCCGGTACCTTGCCATGTATCAGGCCCAACTCAGTCTTGATGCTGTAATCACACATCACTTCACCGGCAATGAGCGTGCCTTCGCCTATAAAGTCCGCCACATCCCGATTCAGGGGGCGATGATAGAGGTTGTAGCCTGTGTCCCATTGCACTAGCTGTCCCTGCAAAATCAGGCCGACATAATCTGCTGTCGCAAAAGCTTCCTGCTGATCATGGGTTACCAGCACGGCGGTAATACCTTCCTGCTTTAGAATCTTGCGCACTTCACGGGAGAGTTGCTGGCGCAGTTCTACATCCAGGGAAGAGAAAGGCTCATCCATTAATAACAGATCGGGGCGTGGCGCCAAAGCACGGGCCAGGGCAATACGCTGTTGTTGACCGCCAGATAACTGGTGCGGATATTTCTTGCCACTGGTGGAGAGCCCAATCAAGGCCAGCAATTCGTTGACCCGGTTGGCTATGGCTTCCGACCCCATGGATTTATGCAGACCAAAGGCCACATTGTCGAATACCGACAAATGGGGAAACAGGGCGAAATCCTGGAACACCATGCCAATACGCCGTTTTTCCGGTACCAGCACATGCCCCGGCCCGCTAAACTGCACCCCGCGAATACTGATGCTGCCGGCTTGGGGCGTTTCAAATCCGGCTATGGCGCGTAATAATGTCGTTTTGCCACAGCCACTGGGCCCGAGCAGGCAACCTATATCCCCTTCTTTCAGGGTAAAACTGACATCCTGCACAACCCTGTGTGTGCCGTAGGCAACCGAAATGTGATCAAGTTTCAGCAGTTCATTCATCATGGTTTCCACTTCTGGAGATCGAACGACTTAGTAATAACACCGGAATGATACCGGTTAAAACAATGGCAACCGCCGCAGTTGAAGCATCGGTCAGGCGTTCATCCGAAGCAAGCTCATAGGCACGTACCGCCAGGGTATTAAAATCAAAGGGGCGCAGGATTAGAGTCGCCGGCAATTCTTTCAATACATCCACAAAGACCATTAACACGGCGGTGAGCAAAGATGTCCGCATGATGGGTATATGGATTTTGTGCAACACCTGCCAGGGGCGATAACCCAGTGATCGGGCGGCATCATCCATGGAAGGACGAATCTTGGTCAGGGCCGCCTCGACCGTACCGATAGACACGGCAAGAAAGCGCACCACATAGGCAAACATCAGTGCGACCAAGGTGCCGGAGAACAACAGTCCTGAAGAGACGCCCCAGTGCTGCCGCAGCCAGTCATCCAGGGTTTGATCCAGCATGGCCAGGGGAATCATTACCCCCACGGCAATGACCGTACCGGGTATGGCATAACCCATGGCGGCAATGCGCACCGCTGTCTGCACTGCCAATACCGGGCGCAGGCGTTGACCATAGCTCATGAACAAGGCCAGTAGCAATGCAATAACAGCAGCCATGGTTGCCAGCAGGAGGCTATTGAGCACCAATTGCAAATAATCCGCATTGATCATGTCTTTTGCCGTTTCCAGCGTCCACATCAGTAACTGCAAAAAAGGTAAAAGAAAACCGAATAACAGGGGGATAAAACAGGCCACAGCAGCCAACCAGGCCTGCTTTGGTTTCAGAATATAGCGCGGGTGATGGCCATGGCGCAGTGAATGATGATGATAACGTACCCGCCGTCTGGAATAGCGCTCGATGGCGACCAGCGCAAACACCATTACCAGCAACATGGCGGATAACTGGGCGGCGGCGGCACTATCCCCCAGCCCATACCAGGTACGAAAAATTCCCGTGGTAAAGGTATCAACGCCGAAGTATTGCACCGTACCGTAATCCGCCAGGGTTTCCATCAGGGCCAGGGACAATCCGGCAATAATGGCTGGTCGAGCCATGGGCAAGGCCACCCTGAAAAAGCTTTGCCAGGGGCCGGCGCCCAAAATACGACTGGCTTCCAGTGCCGCAACCGATTGCTGCATGAACGCCGCCCTGGCCAGTAAATACACATAGGGATAAAGCACCAGAGACAACATGGCCATGGCCCCCCAAAGTGAACGGATTTCCGGGAACCAGTAATCGCCATAACCCCAACCGAACCAGCTGCGTAAACTGGATTGCAGCGGTCCGGCAAAATCCAGCATGCCGGTATAGGTATAGGCAATGATATAGGCCGGCATAGCCATGGGTAATAACAGCATCCACTGAAACCAGCGTCGCCCCGGAAATTCACACACGCTCACCAGCCAGGCACAGGTGATACCGATGCTCAGCGTACCGTAACTGACCCCCAGCACCAGCCAGATGGAATTGAGCACGTAATCCGCCAGCACGGTGTTGGCAAGATGCTTTAACACCTGGCTATCGCCATAGAACACAAAGCCGAATACTGTCAGTATGGGTGTGGCAAATACCAGCGCCACCAGCATAACGCCAAAACGCCAGGGGTCCCAAAGGGGCCACTGGCGACTCAGCGGATTAAACCATTTTGAAAGGATGGTTAGGGAATAGAGGGACATGGACCGGCCATAAAAAGCTTTAACGCCATCCGGCACGATCCATCAGGCGTACCGCATCGCCATTGAGACGGCCGAGTTCTGTCAAATTAAGGGTGTCAGCTTTGAAGTCTCCCCAGCTTTGCAAAAGCTCACTGGATTTCACTTTGTCCACAATCGGATATTCAAGATTGACACTGGCATACCAGGACTGCGCCTCATCCCCAGCCAGAAATTCGATCAGTTTGATGGCATTGCCCTTGTGTTTGGCATGTGCTGTAACGCCAGCACCGGATACATTCACATGAGTCCCGCGATCGGACTGGTTAGGCCAGAATATAGTCACTTTTTCGGCGGCAGCACGTTCATCAGCTTTATCACTGGTCAGCATGCCACCCAGGTAATAAGTATTGATCACCGCCACATCGCACTGGCCGGCAGCCACAGCCTTGACTTGGTCCCTGTCACCACCTTTAGGTGCACGGGCAAAATTCTTGACGAATCCCCGTACCCAGCTTTCAGTAGCAGCTTCGCCCTGGGCATTGATCATGGATGCCACCAGCGACTGGTTATAGATATTGTTCGAGGAACGAATGCATATCCGACCTTTCATCGCCGGATCCGCCAAGGCTTCGTAGGAGGATAATTCCTTTTCCGGATTTACTCTGTCCCTGGCATAGACAATGGGACGGGCACGTAATGACAAACCATACCAGTAACCATCCACATCCCGATAATGCGCAGGGATTCGCTGCTCCAGCAAGCTGGACTTAATGGGCTGTAACACCCCGGCTTCCCGTGCTCGATGCAAGCGGCCGGCATCAGTGGTGAGCAAAACATCCGCCGGTGAATTACGCCCCTCTGTTTCCAGGCGTTTTAACAGGACATCTGCCTTGGAGGTGATCAATTTTACTTCAATACCGGTAAGGGAAGTGAACTTGTCCAGCATGGGTTTGATCAGGGCTTCATTACGTGCGGAATAGAGATGTACCACCTGATCATCAGCCGCCATTGCAGCGGGACCGAAACCAAGGAACAAGCTACAGGCCAGAAATATCCTGACAAATAAAGATAAGAACTGATGGCGCATGGCAGACCTCACAGAGAAAGAAAACTGTGTGAATCATACCATTTACCAATAATAATGCAAACGCGAATTATTACCATTTACAGGTTAAGGTTAATTCAATGCCCCGGCTCAGACTCAAAAATAACCGATGGATCAGTGTCCGCTAACACAGACTCATAAAAGCCCAACATGCGACCGGCCATTTCGGTGGATGTCCACTTCTTGACATAATTCCTCGCCTCCCTGGACAGCATGAGCCGCAAGGTTTTATCGTGCAATATTTGGATAACCTTTGCAGCAAAATCATCAACCGTTTCTTCCGCAACCAGTGCACCCTGTTGTGGCTGCAAAATATCTCGCGTTCCCATAACTGCGGTTGAAACCACAGGAACACCCAGAGCCATGGCTTCAAGTAAAACCAGGCCCTGGGTTTCTGTACGGGAGGCAAAAATAAAAGCATCACC
>JBFHPZ010000148.1:0-6004 GCA_041592495.1 Gammaproteobacteria bacterium
CGCTCGGCGCCGCGGCCCTGGCCGGTACCACCTACCCGATCGACCGCCACTACACCGCCGAGCTGCTGGGTTTTGCGCGGCCCAGCGAAAACTCCCTGGATTCGGTCAGTGACCGGGACTTCGCCATCGAGTTCAGTGCCGCCGCGGCGCTGATCATGATGCACCTGTCGCGCATGTCGGAAGAGCTGATCATCTGGTCTTCGGCCCAGTTCAATTTCGTCGACCTCTCCGACAGCTTCTGCACCGGATCCTCCATCATGCCGCAGAAGAAAAACCCCGATGTACCGGAACTGGTGCGTGGCAAAACCGGCCGCGTCAATGGTCATCTGGTGAGCCTGCTGACGTTGATGAAATCCCAGCCCCTGGCTTATAACAAGGACAACCAGGAAGACAAGGAACCCCTGTTCGATACCATCGATACTTTGCTGGGATCACTGCGTGCCTTTGCCGATATGGTCCCCGCCATCGAAGCCAAACGGGAGCGTATGTACCAGGCGGCGAAACAGGGTTTCTCCACGGCAACAGATCTCGCCGATTATCTGGTGCGCAAGGGATTACCCTTCCGTGATGCCCATGAAGTGGTAGGAAAGGCTGTCGCCTATGGTGTTAAGGAACAGAAAGATTTAAGCGAAATGAGTCTGCAGGAACTGCAACAATTCAGCGACATTATCAGTGATGATGTGTTTGATGTGCTGACGCTGGAAGGATCGGTCGCGGCCAGAAACCACATTGGTGGTACAGCTCCGGATCAGGTGCGTCGGGCAATCGGGGATGCTCGTTCCAGGATGACCGATCCCGAATAAGAAGTGCTACGCCCACTGGATATGCGAGTCGCCTTCAGTCGAATCGTCGATTAAAGCTGTTGTTTAAGCACCTGCTCAACCTGGGCATATTCCTGTTTTAATTCTGCCAGCAGAGGTTCAACCCCCTCGGTTGAACCGGCTTTGCCAATTTTCTCGATATTCAGGGCCAGTTCCGCCAGCTTCGTAGCACCAATACTGCCACTACCGCCCTTGAGCTGGTGGGCATTGTGATAGACATCCTCGGCATTGCTGAGTGTCAGGGCCTGCTCAAGTCCTGCAATCAATTGTGGTGAATTTGTCAGGTAAGTCCGCACAAAATCCGCCATGGAATCTTCCATCAGATCTTTGACTTCATTATAAATCGTTGGGTCGATGACTTGATCATTCATGGGGGTATTTGAAGATTATCGGGCGAGATCACCCACCAGCATGGCTTCCGGCACCCGGTGGCGAATGGCAGCAGCAATTTCCTGACATATGCCGGGCTGAGCTTTGTGTGATATCCATAAACAATTGATTTTTAAATTCATATTGGCAAATACCACTACATTGCTGTACTGGCATAACACCAGGTTAATTTCATGCAGGGTGCGTTCAATGTAGTTTTGGGGTTTTTTTTTCAGCTTGGGTATGACCATCATAAAGTCGACGAAAGATTTGCCATCCTCGTCTCGGGTCGGCGCGATTTTCCAGAGCGGACCTCCGGGCATCAGGCCGTTAAAAAAACTGATTTCCTGATCGGACATAATTTACCCCATCAAGCGTTATGAATGCCCCACACTTTTATACTAGCCGAAGATCCAGTGTTTGGCTGCAAGCTTTTGAGGCTAGCACAGGAATCAGATACTTGTCTAACCCCGATTCAGGCCAGCGTCGATTGAATCCACTGGCTGATATGGCGAATCTCCTCCATGCAAACACTATGGCCCATGGGGTAATCGTGCCAGTCGATTGAGTAGCCCGCTTGCTGTAAATGCATTCGGCTTTGCACGCCATACTGGTAATTCACAATATCATCCTGCAGACCGTGAGCCATGAATAACGGAATGTGTTTGTTCTCCTGGCTGGCTTCCTGAGCCAGAGTATTTGCCAGCGGCAAATAACTGGATAACACCATCAACCCGCCGAGTGGTTGGGAATAACGTAAACCGGTGTGCAAGGTGATAGCGCCACCCTGGGAAAATCCCGCCAGGATAATTCGCTGAGGAGAAATACCGCGAGCAATTTCCTGTTCGATTAATTGCTCAATCTGATGTTGCGATTCACGAATGCCATCTTCATCTTCACCGTTACCAAATTGAAGACTACTGATGTCATACCAGCCACGCATGACATAACCGTTATTCAAGGTGATGGGGCGGTAAGGTGCATGGGGAAAAATAAAACGAATTTTACAGCTCGCAGGTAAATGCAGTTCCGGCACGATACCGGCAAAGTCATTGCCATCGGCACCCAGACCATGTAACCAGATAATGCTGGCGTCGGGTTGGTTGGAAAGTTCGAGCTCAATAGTTTCAAGTGTCATAGGTTTCACTGTTTTATTTTTTACGGTTCCAGTTCCTGCCAACGTTCAAAAGCAGCTTCGAGTTCCTGTTCAATTTCTGTCATGCGTTCGGTAGCAGTGGTGACGGCTTGTGGTTCCTGCTGAAAAAAATTCGGATCAGCCAGCTTGCCTTGTAATTCAGATAATTCAGTTTCTAAAGTCTCAATCAATTTTGGCAGAGCTTCCAGTTCGCGTTGATCCTTGTAGCTCAATTTCTTCGCAGCTGACTTTTGTGGTTTTGCCGGTTCTTTGGGTGTTGTATTTTTTGTTACAGGTTTGGTAACAGGGGCAGCTGATTTTTGACGCAACCAGTCGTCATAACCACCGACATATTCATTGACCACACCGTTGCCTTCAAACACCAGTGTGCTGGTCACAATATTATTCAGGAAGGCACGGTCATGGCTAACCAGTAACAAAGTGCCCTGATATTCCAGTAATAAACTTTCCAGCAGTTCCAGTGTTTCCACATCCAGGTCATTGGTGGGTTCATCCAGTACCAGCATGTTGAATGGTTTGGTAAACAGTTTTGCCAGCATGAGACGATTACGTTCACCACCGGATAAGGTACTGACCGGTGAATTGGCGCGTTGCGGACTGAACAGAAAATCCTGCAAATAGCTCATGACGTGTTTGGTCTGGCCGTTGATTTCGATTTTATCTGTGCCTTCCGCAAGATTATCGCGAACGGATTTTTTTAAATCCAGCGCAGCACGGTGTTGATCGAAATACGCTACTTCCAGTTTGGTGCCAAGTTTTACGCTGCCACTGGTGGGTTGCAATTTACCCAGCAATAACTGAATCAGTGTGGTTTTGCCTGCACCGTTGGGGCCGATAATGCCAATGTGATCACCGCGCATAATGGTGGTGGAAAAATTCTGCACAATAAATTTTTCATCATAGCGATAACTGATGTCATCAACTTCCACCACAATTTTACCCGAGCGATCCTGCACGTTGAGTTTCATATCTACTTTGCCACTGCGTTCGCGACGTTGGGCGCGTTCTTTACGCAAGGCTTCAAGAGCACGAACTCGACCTTCATTACGGGTGCGGCGAGCCTTAATCCCCTGGCGAATCCACACTTCTTCCTGCGCCAGTTTTTTATCAAAATCTGCATTGGCTTTGGCTTCTGCATTCAGCGCTTCCTGTTTACGTTCAAGGTATTGATCGTAATTGCATTGCCAGGAACTTAACTGGCCGCGATCCAGCTCGATAATGCGGGTAGCAAGATGACGCAGGAATTCTCGGTCATGGGTGACAAACAACAGGCTTCCGTTCCAGCTTAGTAAAAATTCTTCAAGCCAGTTAATGGCTTCAATATCCAGATGGTTGGTCGGCTCATCCAGCAATAATAAATCCGGTTCGACGACCAGTGCTCTTGCCAGTAACACACGACGTTTCAAACCACCGGATAAACTGGAAAACGCCATATCAGCCGGCAATTGCAATCGGGATAAAGTCGCTTCAATACGCTGGCTGAACTGCCAGCCACCTTTGGCTTCCAGATCATGTTGAATGCGTTCGAGCTTTTCCATCAAGGTATCATCATGATCGTGTTCAAATTGCAAAATGGTGTGGTGATATTGCTTAAGCAGACTGCCGACTTCATCCAGGCCGGAAGCGACAACGTCATACACGCTGCCCTTTATGTCGGCAGGCACATCCTGGGTCAGATAGGCTACTTTGAGATTTTGTTGGCGATCGATCACGCCTTCATCTGCCTTGATAAACCCGGCCAGTACTTTCATCAAAGTTGATTTGCCCTCGCCGTTGCGGCCTAATAGACACAGGCGCTCGCCGGGTTCTATCTGTAAATCAATAGAATCCAGTAAAAGCGGGCCACCAAAGGCAAGGCTGATGTTACGTAACGTGAGCAAAGGCATGGGAATACGGCACAGGGTATTAATAAAGAGCCGGTATTCTAGCAAAAAGCGTATAGGGCTGCCTTTTAATTAGTATGAATGAGTCAAACCATGGCAAACATCGTATATTCCATCATCGAATCCCCCATGCATCCCAACCTGTCGCCTTTATACCAGCGATTGAAGCTGACAGAAATCAAGCTAACCTCCATCCGAAAAGCGATTAACCAGCTAAAAAAACAGCCACCGGCATTTATCGTTGCGGAATTCTTTTATGGTTATGGTAATAACTACGCCGGGGTAAATGTAAGCAACCTCGATGTATTGTTGGCGAGTTTGCCCAAATACTCGCCGGACACAAAAGTGATTGTCATGGTGCAGAAACAGGAACTGGCATACGTGGATAAATTAAAAGCCCTATTTCCGGTTCATGGTGTACTGGTGCATCCGGTTGATCAGAAAAAACTGGAAGAATTATTGAAAAGTTAAACAGTTGTCATCTCGAACAAGGTGAGAGATCTTATGTCTGAAGTAAGTGGAAATCTTATGGATAAAAATAATATGTTTTCAGGCATCCCAGGGAAAATCAGGGAAGAAATTTTTGAAACACTGGTAAACAAGGAACACATTAAAATCGAACGCATCATTTCCAGTGGGCAGTCATCCCCCGAAAACTTCTGGTACGACCAGGACAAAAACGAATGGATAATCCTGCTAAAAGGCAGTGCCGGCATACAGTATGAAGATGGTTCATTACTTGAATTAATAACCGGCGACTATGTCAATATCCCGGCCCATATAAAACATCGCGTGGCGTACACAGATAAGCAAACAGAAACCATCTGGTTAGCCGTGTTTTATTAACAGGAAATACTTATTACCCTCAAGGAACACTCAGCAGTTATTTAAGTAACCGCCGTCATCCCGACCGAAGCGGAGGGATCTTGAATGCATGAAAGTAGCGAACTCATCACGAGATAATACATGTCAAAACCAGAAACCCATTATAAAAAAGAAGATGATCAATACCTGATTGAAATCAAACTCAATGAGGTTCGTCAGTTATTTAACTCGTTTGATCCGGCACCCTTTCGTGAAAAAGATCTGGAAGCCAGTGCAGAAACCTACATTGTCGATTCAGTGCAGGAACTTCATATAGATTCACCCATCAAGCTGGTTTTGCATTTGCCGCAGAATGCCTGCACCGATGAAGCGATAAACAGTGTGCCGGTGGCAATTCATAATTATTTTGCCTATCGTGCAGATATTAGCGCCAAAGAACTGCGTTTCACCCTGAAACAGGGGCGTATTGCATTAATCATTGGTCTGGTATTTTTATTCATGTGCATTGCAGCCCAGCAATTAATTGCATCCATGGAAAAGACCGGTTTAATGTGGTCGATCATCGAGGAAGGTTTTCTGATCAGTGGTTGGGTAGCCATGTGGCGCCCTATTGAAGTATTTTTATATGAATGGTGGCCAATACGTAGAAAGCGTCGGATTTATGAAAAACTGGCGAGGATGCTGGTTGAATTGAGAGCTTATCAATAATCGGACTACTGTTGCTTTTCAAGCATCAACACTTTCTCATCAATTAATTTCTGCAATTCTATTTTTGCATTAGCTTTTAGTATGGCTTGTTTTACCTGGTTATCAGGCGTGTATTTGATGTGAAAGCTATTCATGATCTTGGTGATAAAAGAATCGGTATGATTATCTATAAAGCTGCGAATATGAATATTGTTGCTAGGTGCAGAAATGAATTCAGCTACAAGATATTGTTTATCGGTAAC
>JBFHPZ010000149.1:0-5989 GCA_041592495.1 Gammaproteobacteria bacterium
CTGAAAATATAATCCATTTCTTCTGTTGTTAATGGAATCGGTGGTGGATTCATCCACAGATCAACATCACCGTGCTTCTGCACCAGCGCCCGCGCATTGCCCGGGTTGGTTTCGAGATGTAATACGCGATTGGCATGTGCATAGAGTGCTGCATCGCTCACTACTTTTTCATACGCAGGTAATCGAATGACGGTTTTATCCCGATCCAGTTTGGGATTATGGAACTCAATGACTTTTTCGCCATGTTCGTTGTATTCCGCACCATAAAATGCATTGTTGCGACGTTCTCGTTCGCAATCGCTCATCTCTTGCGTGTTGATGTAAGGGTTAACGATGCGATCAATTTTACCGGGGCGATCAATGCGGGATGAATCCACTTCCATCCAGCCCTGCGGTGTATCATGCCGAATAAATGCCGTACCACGCACATCAGTAATCTGTTCAATCGCTTCGCCCTGCGCAATGCGTTGCGCCAGTTCAACTATGGCGCGTTCGGCATTGCCATACACCAGCATATCGGCTGTGGCATCCATAAGAATGGAACGACGCACCTGATCCTGCCAGTAATCATAATGGGCAATACGGCGCAGTGATGCTTCGATGCCACCAAGAATTACCGGCACATCGGGATAAGCTTCCTTACAACGTTGGGAATACACCAGCGAACAACGATCGGGACGTTTGCCACCCGCACCATCCGGTGTGTAGGCATCATCGGATCGGGGTTTACGATCGGCGGTGTAGCGGTTAATCATGGAATCCATGTTACCGGCAGCCACACCGAAGAACAGATTGGGTTTGCCCAGGATCTCAAAGGGATTTTTGGATTGCCAGTCCGGTTGCGCAATGATGCCGACTCGAAAGCCCTGGTTCTCCAGCAAACGTCCTATGATGGCCATGCCAAAGGATGGGTGATCCACATAGGCATCACCGGTAACAATGATAATGTCACAGGAATCCCAGCCGAGCACATCCATTTCCTTTCGGCTCATGGGCAGAAAAGGCGCAGTACCAAAACATTCCGCCCAGTATTTGGGATAATCAAACAGGGCGGTTTTTGCGACGGGGACAGGAATGGCTGACATGATGATTTCCAACAATAAGACGGCCATTTTACAGCAAAACTGCCGGAACATGTCCCTTTGCTCTATGGGTTTAAAAAGGTCTCGTCATTCCGGCATGCTTTTGGCCGGAATCTACATTGTTAAAGACAAGATTCCCGACCAAAGCTTTCAGGAATGACAGCTTATCAGCCACTTCATTCCAGGGCTCAATTACCCACACTTGCCAATTCAACAGGCTTCATGCACTGTATGTACTGCTCAACCCCCCCATGAGTATAAAAATGAATGCTCCGATTGATAACACAGTTCCTGCCCATCCCAGCCTGTCGGACGCCACCAGATACTGGTTCAAACTGGGCTTTATCAGCTTCGGCGGTCCAGCCGGACAAATCTCCATCATGCACCAGGAACTGGTTGAAAAACGTCGCTGGATTTCCGAGCATCGTTTTTTACACGCATTGAATTACTGCATGCTGCTGCCTGGCCCCGAAGCCATTCAGCTGGCCATTTATATCAGCTGGTTGATGCATGGTGTGATCGGCGCCATCGTTGCCGGTGTTTTATTTTTCTTACCTGCGTTTATTTTATTATCGGCTTTAGCAGCGGTTTATCTCGCATGGGGTGATGTGACGCTAGTGCAAGGCATTTTTTATGGCATTAAACCTGCCGTGGTTGCCGTGGTGTTATTTGCCGCCTGGCGTATCGGTTCACGCGCTTTAAAAAATGGAATTTTGTGGAGCATGGCCGCACTGGCGTTTATTGGCATTTTCGCATTTGATATTGGCTTCCCCTGGATTGTGTTAACCGCAGCGATTTTGGGTGCTATCGGCGGTAAGTTCCTGCCTGACAAATTCAAGGCTGGCGGTGGACACGGTTCCAGCAATAAGGATTACGGTCCGGCCATTATCGATGACGATACCCCACCCCCGGACCATGCACGTTTTTCCATGGCTAAATTTGTTAGCAAGATTGTCGTTTTTGTCGCGATATGGATTGTTGCCATGTATGCCATCAGCGGTGAAGAAACATTGTTCAAGATGGGCGAGTTTTTCACCAAGGCAGCTTTTCTTACCATCGGTGGCGCCTATGCGGTGTTGCCTTATGTCTATCAGGGCGCCGTCGAAAATTATGCCTGGCTCACCGGCCCGCAAATGATTGACGGATTAGCTTTAGGTGAAACCACACCCGGCCCACTCATTATGATTGTGACCTGGGTGGGTTATATGGGTGGTGTTGCAAAAGGTGTTTTTGTGAATCCATTTTATGCTGGCGTAGCCGGAGCAGCAGTTGCAACCTTCTTTACTTTTCTGCCTTCTTTTTTGTTTATTCTCGCCGGCGGACCAATGGTCGAAGCAACACGAAATGAAGTGAAATTTACTGCACCCTTAACCGGCATTACGGCTGCAGTGGTTGGTGTGATAGTTAATCTGGCAGTATTTTTTGCATGGCATACTTTCTGGCCCAGCGCCACTTCAAACGAACCCTTCTCGGGATCGTTTGAATGGTTGCCGGTGATTGTCGCCATCGGTAGTTTCATTGCCCTATGGAAATACAAAATCGATATTATGAAAGTGATTGGCGTTTGCGCGTTGATTGGTTTGGTTTATGCATTTATTGTTTAGATTGTTAATGAAAACTAAAACATTCAACGCAAAATCGCCATCACGCAAGGGTCGCCAAGTTGATTAAAGATCATCGGCAAAATAACGGGTAGCGACATAATTCAGAGTTAAATATTCTCTACTACTTATCAGCAGGGAATTTAACCTTTAGTTCCCCATACTGCATAAACCGGATCCGAATCCGCTATTTGCATAATATGCGCATCATCCACTGGACGAGACAGGCCTCGGAATGAATAGGTATTAATATCTGTAAATTGTTTCGATTGTAAATAATATTCCGCAACCAGCCCCATGCGTTCAAAGTCATGAAGTTCATTCCAGATAGCAATAGCTTTGGGTGGAAACCAGCGATTGGAAAACACATTAATAAATTTTCCGCCTGGCTTTAGTATGCGAGCCACTTCGTTGAATATGTCAAATGGTTTTACCAGGTATTCAACCGATACTGTGCAGATAACAACATCAAAAGAAGCATTCTCGAAAGGCAGGCTGGTATCGTCATTGAGATCGTGAATAATTCTCTCTTGTAAAACCTTATTGGATTCCAGTTCCTGCTGATTTAGGCCAAGTCCGGTTACATGACATGAATGAAGGCTTTCCGGTAAATGGGAGTTACAGCTCGCCATGAGATCCAGCACGGTTGAATTTTCGGGTAGTAATTGCCCATAGAGATTAGCGACATGCTCAAGTGCAAACCTATCCAAATGTTCAACCATTCGTGGCGATGCATAAAACAAACCATCGGCGGCGTCATCCACTCGACGAAAAGCCTCGTTATCAAAAAAATCGGTGACTACTTTAGGATAGCGTGCCTGCATGCCCGGGCCGTTAAGTGCATCTGCAATTGCATCATTGCAACGGCCACCATGCTCGCCCATGTTGTCAGCCACACCGAAGACTTCTATACCCAGGGTCATAGGATATTTTGCCAGGGGATGGTTGAAGTCGAATGCCATTTTGTTCTGGTCAATGGAGACCAGCCTGCAGGGATGCATGTTGTCACTGTAGACGTCCCTGACACCGCCAACAAAACCTTGCGGGTAGAAACGACCAACATGGGGATGGACAATGGCGTTATGCTTGAGGTTGGTTTTAAATTGATCTGATTGAATAGTGTGAAACTGTGAGGATTGCCAAGGGGCAACGAGCTCGCCATTATCAAAGCTATAGGTGTTTTTAAAACCTGTGGATTTACCCGGCAGCTCTTTCTGGATTTCCATGGGCATTAAATCCAGATCACGCCAAACATTATAGCGTTCAAAAACACGCACATCTTTATGTGTTACATGTTCACTTTTCCATTCAACGGTCAGCGCCATATTCAGCATACTTTTTGAATGGATTTTTACATTAGATAGCATTTCATTTTCCTGGTGATGCAATTTGTAACAGTTCATCGGGATAAGGCGCCAGATAATACTGTTTTGCAATATAGTTGTCCGGATATATCCGTAAATAATGTCTGATTAGTGCAACCGGTGTTATACGAGATACTTTACAGTTGTGGTATGCATCGAACCAGTTTAACAATTCTGACTTATCGTGACTATTAAGATTACGTTTAAAATATCCCAATATATGCAGTAATACATTTACATGCTGACCAGGACTGGGTCGTAAGGCCATGACATCCATGAAACATTGTATGTATTGCTGACGTACAGCACTCAAATTTGTTTTGTTAGCCGATGCAGCGAGTCGACCCAGTTCTTGATAGGCCTGGTGATTTCTTGCCATGAGCATGAATTTATGGCGCTTGTGAAAATCCATAAAGCCATGATAATTATTTTCGCCATCCGGGATATTCCGCCAGCGATAATGACAATAAATACGTTCCAGAAAATTATCCCGGATTAGCGGATCATTTAAGCGCCCCTCTTCTTCAATGGGAACCAATGGATTCATTTCCTGAAATTTCTTTGCGAACAGCCCCATACCATCACGGGTTTTCTGACCTGTGCTTTCATGCGCAACCGCAACACGCTCAACGCCACAGGTGGGTGAATCTTTTTTGAATATATAACCATCCAGTACACCCAGGTCCTGAATACGTTTTACTGAATAGTTATTCATGCGATGAGTAAGATCTTCGGACGGATTCCTGGAAAACACGAGTCTGTGTTCATTATCTATTTCCCGCAACTGAATCACCGGCCTGGGTATGCCAAGTCCTATATCTGCTTCCGGGCAGGTCGGCTTATAATCAAAAAATTCAGACCACTGATCTGTAATCAGCCGACACTTCTTGTGTCCTCCATCGAAGCGAACATGACTTCCCATGAGACAACTGCTAACACCAATTAGGGGTTTGTAGAGCTTATTCATCTTTAGGTGCTCCTGGCCGATAAAAGTTATACAATTATTATACAATCAAAGCTTCCATGTACAAGTTATTTCTTGTACAATTTCGTACAACTATTACAATCCAATGACTTATGAGCCTTTATCCAATACGCACCCTTGCTGAATTAACCGGCGTTTCACCCACTACCCTGCGAGCCTGGGAACGTCGTTACGGGCTGTTGAAGCCTGAACGCACAGCCAAAGGCCATCGCCTCTATGGATCGCAAGATATTGAATTAATAAGAAATATTGTTCGATTACTCAACCAGAATCACAGCATTAGTGAAGCGGTGAGAATTGTACGCCATGGTGAAGGCGAAGCCTCGTCGGCCCTCAGCGAAACCCAGGATGACTGGGGTAATTTCCAGAAACTCCTCCTGCAGCATGTTGAGTCCTTCAATGAAGAAGGTCTGGACGGCGCGTATAACCAGGCCTTGTCCATGTATCCCATCGATCTGGTTACTGAAAATGTCATTTTGCCTGTATTGAAAGCCCTGGGTGAACGTTGGGCATCACGGGAAACCGGCATTGCCGAGGAACATTTCTTTTCAGCCTATTTGAGAAACAAACTGGGTGCCCGCCTGCATCATGAATCCAGACGCTCAAGGGGACGAACCATTCTGGCGGCCTGTATGCCTGACGAACATCACGAACTTGGATTATTGCTTTTCTGTCTGGCTGCCATTAGTCATGGCTACCGAATTATTTACCTGGGCACCGACATGCCGTTGCAACAATTACCTGCGGCAACCAGCCATACAGATGCTGCTGCCGTATTGTTATCCGCCACATCAATTAAAAATTCCGAATCATTAAAACAACAGTTACTTGAACTGAAAGACAAGCTTCATGTTCCGCTATTAATCGGCGGCGCATTTTCCAGCAAAGAAAATACGATATTTGATGATGCAGGTATAGTTTCATTGGGTGACAAACAAAACCTGGCACTGGAAAAAC
>JBFHPZ010000150.1:0-5986 GCA_041592495.1 Gammaproteobacteria bacterium
GCTCTTCACATTGAAGACAATATCCAAAACAGCCTTCATCGCAGCGACGCAAGGCAGCCTCTATACGTTTTAAACTAAATTGTGACCGGCGCTGACTGTCCTGGGCCATGGCCTGTTGCTGCATGGCATCCATTCGCGTCAAGCGCCCGACGGTGGTCTGATCCAGTTTCACTGTGTCAGCGGCATCATCGCGAGCCTGCTGCAGGGACAGGATTTCATCACGCTGTTTGAGCAAGCGTTGCCTGAAATGTTCTATATCGATGGCGTCAGTCATCTCGGCCCAAGGTTGTTCAATGGCAGCCTGCATGCTACCATCCGCGGCCTTATTTATTAGGCCTTATCATGTTTTTTTCACGATTATTCCGTATTCTCCCGCCATAGCGTTGTGATTCATCGCTAGCCTGTCCAGGCTTCTTGATTTGCAGTTGGGCTTAACGTCGCACTGTTTGTAGTTTCACTCCCCATGTATTTCGGAGTTTGTTCCATGAGTTTTCATACATTGCGACTTAACTGGTTGTCCAACATCCGCGGCGACCTATTAGCCGGCATGGTGGTGGCGCTGGCGCTGATCCCTGAAGCGATTGCCTTTTCCATCATCGCCGGGGTCGATCCCAAGGTGGGTTTGTACGCCTCCTTTTCCATGGCGGTGATTATTGCCTTCGCCGGCGGACGTCCCGGCATGATATCCGCCGCTACCGGCGCCATGGCCTTGCTGATGGTAACCCTGGTTAAAGAACACGGGCTGCAATACCTGCTGGCGGCCACCCTGCTGACCGGCGTGTTGCAAATCATTGCCGGTTATCTGCAACTGGGTTCGTTGATGCGCTTTGTTTCGCGCTCGGTGGTGACCGGTTTCGTTAATGCCCTGGCCATCCTCATTTTCATGGCCCAGTTGCCGGAACTGAATCCCGATACCGTCGGGGTAACCTGGCATGTCTATGCCATGACTGCCGCCGGGCTTGGCATTATTTATTTGTTTCCTTATATCACCCGCGCCATACCTTCGCCGCTGGTGACTATTGTGGTACTCACCGGTGTTGCCATGTGGCTGAATCTGGATATTCGCACCGTGGGCGACATGGGTGAGCTGCCGGATACCCTGCCTATTTTCCTCTGGCCACAGGTGCCTTTGAACCTGGAAACCCTCGCTATTATCTTCCCCTATTCCATTTCGCTGGCCATGGTTGGTCTGCTGGAATCCCTCATGACCGCGACCATCGTGGATGATCTTACCGACACTAACAGCGACAAGAACCGGGAATGCAAGGGCCAGGGCCTGGCCAATATCGGCACCGGTCTACTGGGCGGCATGGCGGGTTGCGCCATGATCGGCCAGTCGGTGATCAATGTGAAATCCGGTGGCCGTAGCCGATTGTCCACCCTGAGCGCCGGTGCGTTCCTGTTGCTGATGGTGGTGTTCCTCGGTGACTGGGTGGGACAAATACCCATGGCGGCGCTGGTGGCAGTAATGATCATGGTCTCCATCGGTACCTTTAGCTGGGAATCCATTACCAATCTGAAAAAACATCCCAAAAGCACCAGCGTGGTCATGATTACCACGGTCGTGGTGGTGGTGGCCACCCATAATCTGGCCTGGGGCGTGTTCGTCGGCGTATTGCTGGCAGCCATGTTCTTCGCTAACAAGGTGGCGCAGTACAAGTACGTGATTTCGGGGCTGAGCGCCGATGGCAGCATCCGCAACTATCGGGTGATTGGCCAGGTGTTCTTTGCCTCGGCTGACAAATTCATCGAGGCTTTCGATTTCAAGGAAGCGGTGCCAAAAGTGGTAATTGATCTTACCCAGGCCCATTTCTGGGACATCACCGCCGTGGCGGCACTGGACAAGGTGGTACTCAAATTCCGTCGCGAAGGCACGCAAGTGGCCGTTGTCGGCATGAATGAAGCCAGCGCCACCATCGTCGACAAGTTCGCGACACACGACAAGCCGGACGCCGTTGACAAGCTGATGAACCATTGAGGAGAACGACCCCATGATGAATGTAATCGCCTGTATCGACGGCACCAAGGTATCCACTGCAGTCAGCGACTACGCCGCCTGGGCCAGTCTTCGCCTGGACGCACCGCTGATTCTGCTGCATGTGCTGGATAAATCCACTTACCCGGTGAACACCAACCTCAGCGGCAATATCGGTTTGGGTTCACGGGAAGCGCTGCTGAATGAGCTGTCGGAACTGGATGAAAAACGCAGCCAACTGGCGCTTGAACAAGGACGGCTGATGCTGGAAGACGCCCGACAACGGGTACTGGCCGACGGCGTCAGCAATCCCGTAGTGCATCAACGCCACGGCAGCCTGCTTGACTCACTGGTCGCGATAGAACAGGACACCCGTTTACTGGTACTGGGCAAGCACGAGGAAAACCTCAACGAACACATTGGCAGCCGCCTGGAAAATATCGTACGCACCCTGCACCGGCCTATGTTGGTTACCACCGATGAATTCAACATACCGCAACGCATCATGATCGCCTATGACGGCAGCGCCACCACCCACAAGGCCGTCGATATGGTTGCCGGCAGTCCCCTGTTCCAGGGTCTGCCATGTCACGTGGTGATGATCGGAGACGACAACACGAAAAACCGTGGTCAACTGGAATGGGCCCGACATACCCTGGAAGCTGCTGATTTCGAAGTAACCACCATGCTCACTCAGGGAGAGATCGAACGCACACTCTGCGATTACCGTGCCCGGCACGACATCGATTTGTTAGTGATGGGCGCTTACGGTCATTCCGTGATCCGGCGCTTTCTGATTGGTAGCACCACGACCAATGTAATACGCAATGCCAATGTGCCGGTGTTATTGTTACGATGATTGATAAAGCCATGAAATTGTCCCGTACACTCAGGGAATACACCTGAAATTATTATGATATATTAGTTTAGATATATCATATAACTTATTGATTATAATCATTAATATATCAATACAGAATATTAATTTATGACACTTCTTGCAAAACAAACTTAAGGGATAGGATAATTCTGCCGCCCACTCACGAATCATCATCAAAACACCCCGGAATAATGACATCAAATCTAGAAAATCTGCTAAATGACCTCACAGATAACCACCTGACTAATACACGTCTTGGACAAATCTATGGCTGCGGTCAGGCACTGACGATATCTCTGGCTGCCAACAAGAAAAACAGTCCTATTGTCGTCATTACATCCGATATTCATCAGGCGCAATTACTCGAAGATGAAATTCGTTTTTTTTATGGTGCAGAAAATGACATTCTAAAACTGCCGGATTGGGAAACACTTCCGTATGACGTTTTCTCTCCGCACCAGGACATTATTTCCGAACGTCTCACAACACTTTATCGATTACCGGGCATAAAATCGGGTCAGATTCTTATCCTACCCGTGGCAACCTTATTACAGCGCTTGAGCCCACAGCAATTTATTCAACAAAATGTATTATTTTTGGCTAAAGCAGAGAAGCTGGATATAGACGGTTTCCGCCACAAGCTAGAACAAAGTGGCTACCACTATGTGTCGCAAGTAATAGAACACGGGGAATTCACCATACGCGGTTCTATAATAGATATCTTTCCTTCTGGTCACGAGTTTCCTTTCCGTATTGATCTATTCGATCAGGAAATAGACTCCATCAGGCGCTTTGATCCGGAATCTCAACGCTCTTTGGATAGTCTCGATAAGATTGAAGTTCTTCCTGCCCGTGAATTTCCCTTTAACGATGAATCCATCAGCCAGTTTCGCCAACGTTATCGTGAAAATATTTCAGGTGATCCAACGCTTAGCAGTATTTATAAAGATGTCAGTCAAAAACTTATTCCATCTGGCATCGAATATTATATGCCTTTGTTTTTTGAACGTCTTGAAACACTGTTTGACTATTTGCCTTCCAATGCTCGTATATTTTTTGAAACTGGCGCTGAAGATATCATCTACAAGTTCTGGCAGGATCTTGAGCATCGCCATGAGCAACGAAAACATGATATAGAACGTCCAATTTTGCCACCGGAAGCGCTTTATCTGTCGGCGGATGAAATCTTCTCTGAACTCCAAAAATACAATACTGTTCAAATACAGTCTTATAAAGGGCATGATGATATTGACACTATCAATCTACCCTTTTCTGCTCCACCACAGCTAACTATACAAGCGCGGTCGCAACAACCATTCGCCGAGTTAAACTCCTACGTACAAAATTTTAAAGGCAAAATTCTTTTTGTTGCGGAATCAACTGGTCGCCGTGAAACCCTGCTGGATATGCTGCGAGACCAGAAAATACACCCCAAGGTTTTTGCAAGCTGGAATGATTTCATTCACAGTGAAGCCACACTGGGTATTGCAGTAGCACCATTAGAACGAGGCTTAAATCTACTAGCACCAACTATATGCCTCATAACAGAACCACAAATATTTGGTGAACGCGCTCAACAAAGACGACGGAGAAAAGCGCGCACACGCGATGCAGATGCCATCATCGGCAATCTGACTGATTTACACATCGGTGCACCGGTTGTACATGAAGATCACGGTGTAGGACGCTATCTTGGTCTGCAAATATTAAATATTAACAATAACGAAGCAGAATTCCTGACTATTGAATATGCCGGTGGCGATAAACTTTATGTCCCGGTTTCATCATTGCATTTGATCAGCCGTTATACGGGTGCCGATGCTGAACATGCACCCATGCATAAACTGGGTGGTGAAGTCTGGCAAAATATCAAACGCAAGGCCGCCGAAAAAGTTAACGATGTTGCCGCCGAAATACTTGATTTACATGCACGTCGTGCTGCAAAACAAGGCCATACTTATCATATTAACATTGAAGAATATCAGTCTTTTGCTTCCACATTTCCATTCGAAGAAACTGAAGATCAGCAGAAAGCGATTGATGCGGTACTGAAAGATTTGGCATCACCCGTCCCAATGGATCGTGTTGTGTGTGGTGATGTTGGTTTTGGCAAAACCGAAGTTGCCATGAGAGCGGCCTTTGTTGCCGCAAATACTGGTAAACAGGTTGCGATCCTGGTGCCTACTACCCTGCTCTCCCAGCAACATTTTAAAAACTTCAAAGATCGATTTGCAGACTGGCCGATAAAAATAGAAGAAATATCACGCTTCAAATCCCAGAAACAGCAAGAAGCCGCCATTAAAGAGCTGGCGGACGGTAAAATCGATATTATTATTGGAACTCACAAGTTATTACAGAAAGATATAAAATTTAAGGATCTTGGCTTATTGATTATTGATGAGGAACATCGATTTGGTGTTAAACATAAAGAACAATTCAAGAATCTGCGTGCCGAAGTCGATATTTTAACCCTGACAGCTACGCCAATTCCCAGAACCCTGAATATGTCCTTAACTGGCCTGCGTGATTTATCAATTATTGCTTCACCACCCACACAGCGACATGCCATCAAAACATTCATTTCAGAGTGGAATGATTATCTCATCCAGGAAGCCTGTTTACGCGAAATCAAACGCGGTGGCCAGGTTTATATACTGCATAATGAAGTAAAAACCATTGAGAAAATATGCGAACAAATAGAAGTCCTGATACCTGAAGCGCGTGTACACTATGCCCACGGCCAGATGCGAGAGCGCGAACTGGAACAGGTTATGCTCGACTTCTATCATCAACGCTTCAATATACTGGTCTGCACCACCATTATCGAAAGCGGTATAGATGTACCAACGGCAAACACGATTATTATTAATCGTGCCGATAAGCTTGGACTTGCTCAACTGCACCAGATTCGTGGCCGTGTTGGACGCTCACACCATCGCGCCTATGCTTATTTAATAACACCACCGCAGGCGGTTATGACCAAAGATGCAATAAAACGCCTGGAAGCAATCGAATCCCTGGAAGACCTGGGCGTAGGCTTCACCCTGGCAACCCATGACCTCGAGATTCGTGGCGCCGGAGAACTGCTCGGCGCGGAGCAGAGCGGGCAGATCCATGAAGTCGGGTTCAGC
>JBFHPZ010000151.1:0-5968 GCA_041592495.1 Gammaproteobacteria bacterium
AAATTGGAATTTGTGTACCGACAAGTCCATTGGGATAACCACTGCCATCAAAACGTTCGTGATGTGTTAATGCAATATGCACAATATCATCATTGATATCCTTGCTTTTCCGCAGTATTTCCACACCAAATTCAACATGCTGCTTGGCGAGTTTAAATTCTTCTTCGGTAAGTGTACCGGTTTTGTTCAACAGCTCTTCAGGTAATTTCATTTTGCCTATATCAAGCAATAGCATACCCATTGCAAGGGTTCGCAGATCATCTTTTGGCAAACCCATATGTCGTCCAAAGGCAATTGCCAGTGCACAGTTATCAACCGAGTGGGAATAGGTATAGTTATCTTTCTGGCGTAGCTGTGCCAGCCATAACAAGGCATCGGGATTTCGAATAATACTTTCCAGTACCGGTTCGATTACCCCTCTAACAGCATGCATATTCAGGTTCTTTCCGCTTTTGACATCATCCATGATCATCGCAATCTGATCAGATGCATCTTCCAGTGCGGTTTTGGCAACAGGCATTTCCTGTGTAGAGGTTTTTTTATCCTGATAGTCTACCTGGCGTTTCTGGTGGCGTAAAAAACCTTCGAGGTGATCATTCGTCGGCAATTGAGGATCATCTTCCATATAATGATCAGCCCCAATTCCCCGCTCGGGATCTATATAGACATATTCACAATATTGGCGCAGGCTTTCTAAATCCTCATTATCCTTAATGGTAAATCCTTGTAACAGGAAGGGAGTATCCAGCCAGGGACGATCTAGTCCTGACACATACATGCCCTGTTTTAAATGAACAGTGCGCACCTTACGTTCCATTCTGCAAATCTCCACCGGTAATAATCATGCAGATCGTATCTCTTTCAGGATTCAGTTCTGAATTTCACTGACTTCATCAAGAGTATAGTGTAAATGTAGCTGATACAACTTTACCAGTTGCATCCAGCCACATAATAGCGCAGCAAAGTTAATGGATGAAAGTTGTAATATTATGGGTGGATTGAAACCCGGAATGAAATTGCCATTCATCCCGGGTGATTGTCATCAGGAAAACACGGCGACACAAATGGACATCAATGAGGCAGGATAGAGGCCCAGAACCAGTATCGCCAGACCATTGAGGCTCAAGGCAATTTGCATATCCCTGGGCTTGGATAGCGGTGTTTCATCAATAGCTTTGTCAAAATACATGATCTTGACCATACGAAGATAGTAATACACACCAATAATGGAGAAGAACACCGCTACCAGTGCAAGCCACAACATATCAATGTCGATTACCGCTTTCAGCACTGTCAATTTTGCCCAGAATCCAACGGTAGGCGGAACACCTGCCATGGAAAACATCAAAATCAACATAAGGAATGCATACCAGGGACTACGCTGGTTAAGACCTTTGAAGTCTTCAATCTCTTCTGCTTCAAAACCTGCACGGGTCAGCAGAATAATCATGCCAAAACCACCCAGTGACATCAGTGCATAGGTCAGGGTATAGAACATGGCGGCAGCATTGCCATCCTTGTTACCTGCCAATATGCCCAGCATGATAAAACCAACATGTGAAATAGTGGAATAAGCCAGCATGCGTTTCAGATTTGATTGGGCAATGGCGATTATGTTACCCAGGCCCATGGACAGCACCGCCAATATGACCAACATGCCCTGCCAGTCTCCTTGCAGGGATCCCATGCCTTCCACTAGCAAGCGCATGAACATGGCAAAGCCGGCAATTTTTGGAGCAGAGGCAATATAGCTTGTCACCGTTGTAGGCGCCCCCTGATAAACATCCGGTATCCACATATGGAATGGAACGGCACCCAGTTTGAATGACAGGCCGATGACCATAAACACAAGACCAAATACCATGATGCCACTGAGCTCACCCTGTTTTCCGATCACTTCAGCAACCGTAGCGATATTCAGCGAACCCGTCATGCCATAAATCATGGACATGCCATAGAGCAACATGCCTGATGCGATAGCACCCAGCACAAAATATTTCATCGCAGCTTCTGACGCATTGGCATTATCACGATTGAATGCCACCATGGCATAGAGTGACAGTGATAACAGTTCAAGACCCAGGTAAAGTGAAAGGAAATGGTGAGCAGATACCATGACCATCATACCCAGAACACCAAACAGGCCGAGCACATAGAACTCGCCCTTGAATATTTTACGATCTTTTAAATAATCCCTTGAATAGATAAAGACCACAGCCACAATGGCTACTATAAAGAACTTGAGTACATCTCCCAGGGTGTCGCTTACGAAAGTACCGTTGAATGCAATCACACGTTCACTGCTTGAATGCATTGCAATCATTAGCAGTGTTATTGCCAGGGTTAGCTGTGATAGCAAATAAGTACCATTGCGATCTTTTTCTTTCAGGAATACATCAACCACCAGCACAACACAGGCCATGATCAGTAAAAAAATTTCTGGCCAGGCAACACTATAATTCAACATCTCGAGTGTCATATTCATCCTCAGAGCTTGGAAACAGCCACATGTTGTAACAGGTTATTAACAGAGGCATGCATAACATCAACCACCGGAGCAGGCCACAAACCCATACCCAATACGACGATAGCCAATACCGTCATTATCACCAGTTCACGAGGGTTTATATCCTGCAAAGCTTTGACATTATCGTTTTTCACTTCACCATAGAACACACGCTTAACCATCCACAGGGTATAGGCTGCGCCCAGAATCAATGTGGTGGCTGCCAAAAAGGCAAACCAGAAGTTCGCTTTAAAACTGGCGATGATTACCATGAACTCACCAACAAAACCGGAAGTACCTGGCAAGCCTGCATTAGCCATGGCAAAGAAAACTGCGAAGGCAGCAAACACCGGCATGGTATTTACCACACCGCCATAATCCTTGATATTACGACTGTGCATGCGGTCATACAGCACACCGATCATGAGGAACAGTGCCCCGGAAATAAAACCATGGGAAATCATTTGCACCATGGCACCTTCAACGGCGAGTGCTGCACCGGTGATATCGGTGTTGGCAGGATTGGCCCAGATACGGAATACGACAAAGATACCCAGGGTAACAAACCCCATGTGGGCAATAGATGAATAGGCCACCAGTTTTTTCATGTCTGTCTGTACCAGTGCAACAAAGCCTATATACACCACCGCAATTAAAGACATCAAAATAATCAACCAGTCGAGAGAATTACTGGCATCCGGTGTAATAGGTAAACTGAAACGCAGAAAACCATAACCGCCGATCTTTAACATGATGGCTGCCAAAATTACCGAACCACCGGTAGGTGCTTCCACATGGGCATCCGGCAACCAGGTATGTACTGGCCACATAGGAACTTTAACTGCAAAGGCAGAAAGAAACGCCAGGAAAATCAGGGTTTGTTCCGTGCTATTCAGTTTCAGCGTATGCATATCCAGAATGGCGAAACTGCCACTACCTGTTTCGGCAGACTGGTAATACATGTAGATCAAGGCCACCAACATGAATACAGAACCGAAGAAAGTATAAATAAAGAACTTAATGGTAGCGTAGACGCGACGCGGACCACCCCAGACGCCGATGATGATGAACATGGGAATCAGCATGCCTTCCCAGAACACATAGAAGAAAATTGCATCCAGTGCCGCAAAGACACCATTCATTAAACCGGCCATAATCAGGAATGCGGCCATGTACTGAGAGGGACGTTCCTTGATCACTTCCCAACCGGCAATGATAACCAGCACGGTGGTAAACGTGGTCAGGATAATCAGCGGCATGGAAATACCATCAACACCCAGATGGTAGAAAATATTGTAGGCGCCGATCCATTCAAATCGTTCGACAAATTGCATTGATGCAGTTGTCGTATCAAAGCCGGTATACAAACCGAGACTCAGTACGAAGGTGACCAGGGAGATAATCAATGCCAGACGGCGGGCACCATCTGCACTCCCCTTATCTCCGGACAGCAATACAATTATGCCACCAATGATGGGTATCCAGACGACGAGGCTCAGTAAGGGCCAACCTGCAAACATTATTCTTTTACCTATATTTTGTTTTTATTAACCGTGACGCAAAAACCTGAAAACTTCCCGGCGCTATTTGCATCAACACATTTTCAGAAAACCACTGTTTAATTCAGAGGGTATCCTAATTTACAAATACTATCAGTAATACCAACAAGCCCAGAATCATGGCGAAAGCGTAGTGATACAACATACCAGTTTGCACACTGCGAGCCACACCGGAAAACCAACCGACTGCTCGAGCAGAACCGTTAATGATCCAGTTATCAATCACGGTTTCATCACCACCCTTCCATAGTCCGTTACCCAGTCCACGACCTCCATTGGCGAACACTGCAAAATACAATTCATCAGCCCAGTATTTGCGATCCAGCAACTTATACACAAAAGCAAATTTCTCTTTCACTGTATCGGCAATACCTGGTTTCTTCATGTATATAAACCAGGCACTGGCAAGACCCAGCATGGACAACACGAAAGGCAAACCTAACCCATGTTGTACAAAAGCAAAGGCGCCATGGAAATCCTTACCAATTATGCCGAGCACATTATGTGCATCCTTGACGTAAATCGCCGTAGCAAAATAATCACCAAACAACATATTACCAATGGTCATACCACCGATAATTACAGAAGGTATGGCCAGTGCTACCAGAGGAACCCAGACAACTGCCGGAGACTCCTTTAAGTGTTCCTTGGTGTGATGATCCATGCGCTCTTCACCATGGAACACCAGGAAGAACATACGGAATGAATAAAACGCCGTAACAAACACGCCCGCCACCACCATGACATAAGCAAATCCGGAACCAGCAATTTGTGAATGATGCACCGCTTCGATAATCGCATCCTTGGAAAAGAAGCCGGAAAAACCCGGGAAGCCAATTAATGCCAGCGAACCAATGAGTGATGTCCAGTAGGTAATGGGCATGTACTTTTTCAGACCGCCCATTTTGCGAATGTCCTGTTCGTGATGCATGGCAATGATCACAGAACCTGCAGCCAGGAATAACAAGGCCTTGAAGAAAGCGTGAGTCATTAAATGGAATACAGCGGCCGAGTAAGCAGATGCCCCCAGAGCCACAGTCATGTAACCTAGTTGTGACAAGGTTGAATATGCGACAACACGTTTAATATCGTTTTGCACTATGCCAACCAGGCCCATAAAGAATGCAGTAATTGCACCGATCACCAGCACAAAACTCAATGCCGTTTCAGACCATTCAAACAAGGGCGACATACGTGCCACCATGAAAATACCGGCGGTTACCATGGTTGCTGCATGAATCAAGGCAGAGATGGGTGTTGGACCTTCCATCGAATCAGGCAACCATACATGCAAAGGCACCTGGGCAGACTTACCCATGGCACCGATGAACAATAGAATGCATACCACCGTCATCAACGACCATTCACCGCTGATTAACACGATATGTTGATTCGCCATTTGCGGCGCTTTCTGGAACACTTCTGCATAATCCAGGCTACCGGCATACATCACAATTGCAGCTATACCCAGAATAAAACCAAAGTCACCCACACGATTGACCAGGAATGCTTTCAGGTTTGCATAAATAGCGGTTTCTTTTTTGTACCAGAAACCAATCAATAAATAAGACACCAGGCCCACCGCTTCCCAGCCAAAGAACAGCTGCAGGAAGTTGTTGGACATAACCAGCATCAGCATGGAAAAAGTAAACAGTGAGATATAACTGAAGAATCGCTGATAACCCGGATCATCATGCATATAACCAATGGTATAAACATGCACTGCCAGTGACACACCGGTGACTACCGCCATCATCATCACGGTAAGTTTGTCCACCAGAAATCCTACTTCGAAACGCAAACCATCACTCACCATCCAGGTGTAAACAGATGCGTTATAGGTTTCGCCGCCATTAAACACAATATGATTCAGCGCAACCAGTGACAGGATAAATGAAATGGA
>JBFHPZ010000152.1:0-5968 GCA_041592495.1 Gammaproteobacteria bacterium
ATTCTTTCTGTAAGCTGGTCCCTGTGTTATCGAAAGTGAAGCTATGGCGATGCAGACTGCCGGAGAGTTGAAAAAAATCACTGATAAACTGGGTATACCCTTTGTTTATAAATCTTCTTTCGACAAGGCAAATCGATCCTCTATGGATAGTTTCCGCGGCCTGGGTATGGAAGAGGGGCTGCGCATCCTGCAGAAGGTGAAGGATGAGCTTGGTGTACCGGTCATAACCGATGTTCATGAAGATACTGACATTGTAGCCGTCGCCGAGGTGGTGGATGTGTTACAAACACCAGCTTTTCTTTGTCGGCAGACCAATTTTATTTTACGTGTTGCCGCAGCCGGTAAGCCAGTCAATATCAAAAAGGGCCAGTTTATGGCTCCCTGGGATATGAAGAATGTAGTCGACAAGGCCAGATCCACCGGCAATGATCAAATTATGGTTTGTGATCGCGGTGTCTCCTTCGGTTATAACAATCTGGTATCGGATATGCGCGCCCTGGCGGTGATGCGTAATACAGGTTGTCCGGTGGTGTTCGATGCCACCCATTCAGTACAACTTCCCGGTGGTCAAGGTACGTCATCCGGTGGGCAGCGTGAGCATGTACCCGTACTGGCACGTGCTGCGGTTGCAGCGGGTGTATCGGGTTTGTTTATGGAAACCCATCCAGATCCATCAAAGGCATTGAGTGATGGGCCCAATGCCTGGCCCTTACCCAAAATGGAATCATTGCTCTCTTTGCTGAAAGATATTGATCAGCTGGTTAAACAGCAACCCTTTGAAGAAATGCTTATTTAGTAGTGAATTTTAAGTAATAATTCAATTTAAATATATAATGTAAGTTATTGAATATACCGAGGAAAGCATGCCTAAAATTATCGAGATTATTGGTCGCGAAATACTGGACTCCCGAGGCAACCCAACGGTTGAGGCCGATGTTGTTCTGGAAAGTGGCATACGTGGTCGTGCAGCCGTTCCATCAGGCGCATCAACCGGAACCCGTGAAGCCATAGAGTTACGTGATGGTGATAAGAGTCGCTATCTTGGCAAGGGTGTTACCAAGGCAGTTAACAATGTGAATTCTGAAATTCGCAAGGCACTGATAGGACTGGATACACGTGATCAGAAAGAAATTGATCGTATTATGATCGAGCTGGATGGCACGGAAAATAAAGGACGCCTGGGTGCGAATGCCTTATTGTCAGTGTCACTGGCAGCGGCCCATGCGGGCGCCCAATATGACAAGCAGGCGCTATATAGCTACCTGGGCAAAGACAATTTCACCCTGCCAGTACCCATGATGAATATCATTAATGGTGGTTCCCATGCTGATAACAGTGTTGATTTGCAGGAATTCATGATTCTGCCAGTCGGTGCACCCAGCTTCCGTGAAGCCCTGCGTTATGGTGCCGAAGTATTCCATACCCTTAAATCCGTACTCCATAGCCGTGGAATGAATACGGCTGTGGGGGATGAGGGTGGTTTTGCCCCAGACCTGTCATCCAATGAAGAAGCCATTGAGGTGATTCTGGAAGCGATTCAAAAGGCGGGCTACACACCGGGTAAAGATATTTATCTTGGACTGGATTGCGCTGCATCTGAATTTTATAAAGACGGTAAATATGTGCTGGCATCAGAAGACAGGTCATTCACATCGGCAGAATTTGTCGATTACCTGGCTGCCTGGGTAGATAAGTACCCCATTATCTCTATTGAAGATGGCCTGGACGAAAGCGACTGGGATGGCTGGGCGATCATGACTCAAAAGCTGGGCAACAAGGTGCAGTTGGTGGGTGATGATTTATTTGTAACCAACACCAAAATATTCCGGGAAGGCATTGATAAAAACATTGCCAATTCCATTCTGATCAAGTTGAATCAGATCGGTACACTGACTGAAACCATCGAAGCCATCGAAATGGCGCATCATTCAAACTACACCGCCGTGGTTTCACACCGCTCCGGTGAAACCGAAGACAGTACCATTGCTGATTTGTGTGTCGCCATGAATACCGGCCAGATCAAAACCGGTTCACTATCACGTTCCGACCGTATGGCAAAATATAATCAGTTATTACGCATAGAAGAAGCCCTGGTTGAACCCAGATATGCCGGCAAATCTGCTTTCAAACGTCTGAGCTAACATTCAGTTAACGTGAAATGGATTATCGCCTTACTCATCGGCCTGTTGCTGCTGTTGCAGTACAGGCTGTGGCTTGGTGATGGTGGAATACCGGAAGTGCTGCATATACAGCAGGAAATCGAGCAGTTAAAAGCTGAAAAAGCACAACTGGAAGAGCGTAATCGCGGTCTTGACGCAGAAGTTAGCGACCTTAAAACCGGTATCGAAGCCATCGAAGAAAGGGCTCGCAGTGAGCTGGGTATGATTGGCAAGGATGAAACCTTTTACCAGATCATTCAATCTACAGATTCCACCCAGGATCAATCCAGCGAAAAACCATGACTGAAAATAAATCATTCTGGGCCGTTGTCCCCGCTGCTGGTATTGGAAAACGCATGCAGGCAGATCGTCCCAAACAATACCTTGAATTACAGGGCAGGACTGTTCTTGAACACAGTCTGTTACGTTTGCTTAATCTCCCGGCAATCAGTGGCGTTGTTATCGCACTGGATCATAACGATCACTTCTGGCCGAAACTGGAATTCAGTCATAGTAAACCGGTGCTAACTGTAGATGGCGGTAGTGAACGCTGTGACTCGGTGCTAAATGCGCTGAAAATGCTGGAGCAACAGAATCAGCAATCAACGAACGAAGCCTGGGTTTTGGTGCATGATGCGGCAAGACCATGCGTACGTAAGTCAGATCTGGACAAGTTGATCGAACTTGCCAGCCATGATGATCATGGTGGTTTGCTGGCATTACCGGTACGGGATACCATGAAACGCCAAAAAGATAACAATCGGGTGCAAACCACGGTGGATCGAAAGGGATTGTGGCATGCTCTAACGCCGCAAATTTTCAAGCTGTCATTACTGCGCCAATCGCTGGAAATGGCACTGGAGAAAGGCATGCAGGTGACTGATGATGCTTCTGCCATGGAGCTCGCCGGTTATAGCCCGTTATTGGTGGAAGGGCATGAAGATAATATCAAGATTACCCGTCCGTTTGATCTGACCCTGGCTAATTTATATCTTAAGGAACAAGGCAATGACTGATTTGCGTATTGGTCATGGTTACGATGTGCACAGTTTCATGGCGGGTGATCACATCGTACTTGGCGGCGTAAAAATTCCGCATCATCAGTCATTCAAAGCCCATTCAGATGGTGATGTGTTAATCCATGCTATGTGCGATGCCTTACTGGGTGCGCTTGCACTGGGTGATATAGGTCAGCACTTTCCAGATTCAGATGAAGCGTATCGCGGTGCAAATAGCCGTCAGTTGTTATGCCATGTCATTGGACTGATACAGCAGCAGGGTTATCGTGTGGTGAATATTGACGCCACCATCATTGCCCAGGCACCTAAAATGGCGCCACATATCGAACAAATGCGACACAACCTGGCAAGTGATATGGCTGTGGCAATCGATCAGGTGAGTATCAAGGCCACAACAACGGAAAAACTGGGATTTACGGGTCGCGAGGAAGGTATTGCGGCGCATTCTGTCGTGCTTTTACAACGATCAGTGTAAAAAGTGGTGTAATTTCACTTATACTCAAAATTTAAAGATGAAATTTAAATGTTTGAGATATGTTGATCTATATTCATGGATTTAACAGTTCACCGGAATCCTTCAAGGCTAACTTGCTGAAGAATTTTGCGGAATCCGTGAATATTGCACATCGTATACAAATACCTCAGTTGTCTTATGTACCGGCTGAAGCTATACAGCAACTCAGTGGGCTGGTCGAAAAATATTCAAAGCCGGATAAAATCCGTAAAGATTGCCGGGTTTGTTTAATCGGGAGTTCATTGGGTGGTTATTATGCAACCTGGCTGGCTGAACAATATAACTGCAGGGCAGTACTGATTAATCCTGCGGTTAGACCTTATGAGTTGTTTGAAGAATATCTGGGAATCAATACCAATTATTATACTGATGAACAATATGAACTCACTATGGAGCATATCGAGCAATTGCGTGAAATCGAAGTTGAACAAATCTCCCACCCCGATCGTTATCTTATGATGCTACAAACCGGCGACGAAGTTCTGGATTATAAATTGGCTATTGAAAAATATGCAGCCGTGCCTTCCATCGTAGAAGAAGGCGGTGGCCATGAGTTCATGGGATTTGACCGCCATCTTGAAACCGTTTTAGCCTTCTGCGGCATTAACTGCCTCAAGTCTTTCACCTGAACTAAAGGATCGTCGCATGTCACTTGG
The DNA here is from genome assembly GCA_041592495.1 of Gammaproteobacteria bacterium. Taxonomy (GTDB): domain Bacteria; phylum Pseudomonadota; class Gammaproteobacteria; order SZUA-229; family SZUA-229; genus JBFHPZ01. The sequence continues at coordinate 4,349 of JBFHPZ010000152.1, forward strand.
GCCCGTCATGCTTGATCTGGCCGGTACAACAATGACCGCCGAAGAGCGAGAAATGTTGTTACATCCCCAAACCGGCGGAGTGATTTTATTCACCCGAAACTATGAATCACCGCAACAAATTACCGAGCTCGTTAAAGAAATACATCAATTGCGCTCACCTCATCTTCTGGTTGCGGTTGATCACGAAGGTGGCAGGGTGCAGCGTTTTCGAGAAGGCTTTACCCTGATTCCACCTGCCGCAGTGTTTGGACACATTTACAAACACGACAAGACAAAAGCCCTGACCATGGCTGAGCAGTGTGGCTGGTTAATGGCAGCTGAATGTCGGGCAGTGGGTATAGATATGAGTCTGGCACCGGTGCTCGATCTGGGTCGTGGTATTAGCGGTGTTATTGGAGACCGTGCATTTCATCAACATCCCGATAAAGTTGCCGAGCTAGCCCATCAATTTATGTTAGGTATGCAACGTGCCGGCATGGCGGCAACGGGTAAGCATTTTCCTGGTCATGGTTCAACCCGTGAGGATTCCCACGTTTCACATCCAGTGGATCATCGTGAACTTAATGATATTTTGATGGAAGACATCCGGCCCTTTGAGCGCATGATTCATTATGGTTTGGCGGCAATTATGCCGGCCCATGTGGTTTACCCTAAAGTAGATAACTTACCGGCAGGTTATTCCAGTGTCTGGTTAAAGCAAATCCTTCGTGGACGGCTTGGATTTCAGGGCGTAATTTTCAGCGATGATTTGAGTATGGAAGCCGCGGGTGTTGCTGGTAATTTTGCGCATCGTGCTACCACAGCCCTGAATGCTGGTTGTGATATGGTACTGGTCTGCAATCATCCGGAGGCTGCTGGCCAGGTGCTGCAAAGTCTCGAAGATTACACTAACCCTGCATCACAGATGCGCTTGATTAGAATGCATGGCAGAGGGGATATGGACATGTCACAATTGCACGCATCAAATGAGTGGCAACAAACTGTAGACATCATTCAGGAAATTAACCAGACACCCTGGATGGAGCTGGATGTTTAACTTATTAACCTAGATAAGAAAATGAATACTGAGCAACTTACTGAGCAACTTATAAAACAATTAAGTGTATTTAGTGGTGAAGATGCCTGGATCGTACATGTATTTCTGGTTGTTCTGGCCACTATGGTACTCAATTTTGTCCAGAAATATCTAATCAATCGACTGCAACGTCAACTGGAAAAAACCCGCACACGCTGGGATGATTTGTTACTGGCTTCTGTCAAACGTCCTTTGTCATTGTTGATCTGGCTTGTTGGTGTAAGCTTCGCGGCAGAAATTGCACAGCAGGAAAGTCATACCGTTATATTCAATGCCATTGGAGTCATAAGAAGCATTGGTATTATCGTCATCATTGTTGTATTCCTGCTGCAACTCATCAAGGGTACAGAGCAAATATATATTGAAAAGGAAACGGACACAGGCCAAAAATACGATAAACATACGATTGAAGCCCTGGCTAAACTTGTAAGGCTATCGGTGCTAATTACCGCGGCACTGGTGATGCTGCAAACATTGGGTTTTAGTGTGTCTGGAGTGCTTGCATTTGGTGGTATTGGCGGTATTGCCGTTGGTTTCGCCGCCAA
>JBFHPZ010000153.1:0-5952 GCA_041592495.1 Gammaproteobacteria bacterium
AACATGAAAAGTAATATGCCCAGGTATTTGCCGAAAACAATTTCACTCATGGACACAGGTGATGACAATAATAAATTCAATGCGCCGTTACGGCGTTCGTCATTGAGCAGGCGCATGGTTAATAGCGGTGTCACCATTAATAATAAAATGCTGGCGGTGTTAAACAGGGGCGCAACCACCAGGTCGCTGACACCGGGAGCGTTATCCATCACAGCCAACTGGCTTTGAAGTGAAAAGAAAGTATCGACCTGTGCAAAAAAAATCCACGCCAGGATAAACTGCATTACTGCAAGAATGGTCCATGCCAGGGGTGATAAAAACAGGCTGCGTAGTTCACGCAGGGCAATGTGAAAAATCATGCGGCCTGTTCTCCACTGGCAGCATCGCCGGACATGAGTTCAATAAAAATCTGTTCCAGTGATTGTTTCGACGGCGTGAGTTCCATTAATCCCCAGTGCTGGTTTACCGATGCGCCGGCAATGCGTTCACCAATATCCTCTGGTAAATCACCTGACAGGTAAAAACGATTGTCACTCATTTGTTCAATTTGCTGCGCGCCGGTGAGTTGTTGCAATTCACCGGCAGTTGGCGGTTGTTTGAAGGCGACGCTAATAGAGGCCTGTTGTTGTTTGTTATCGATGTTGTCCATGCGTTCATTAAATACCAGCTTGCCATTGTTAATGATTTGCACACGATTACACACTGCCTGCACTTCCGGCAAAATGTGGGTCGATAAAATAACACCATGCTGTTCGCCGAGTTCGCGAATCAATTGACGGATTTCTCGAATCTGAATGGGGTCGAGCCCGACGGTGGGTTCATCCAGTATAACCACCGCGGGTTGATGAATAATCGCCTGGGCAATACCCACGCGTTGCTGGTAACCCTTGGATAAGTTGGCGATTAAACGCTGCCCAACTTTAATTAAACCACAACGTTGTTTGGCAAGGTCAATGGCGCTTTTGATTTCAGTCTTGGCAATACGCCGTAACCTGGCGGCATAGTGTAAATACTCATCCACGGTAAGTTCAGGATACAGTGGCGGAATTTCCGGTAAATAACCCAGCTGATTTTTTGCCTGGCGTGGGTTGTCCAGTAAATCGAAACCATTGATTGAAATGCTACCGGCGCTGGGCGCCAGCACACCGCTGAGCATTTGCATGGTAGTGGATTTGCCGGCGCCATTGGGACCGAGCAAGCCGAGAATTTCACCCTGCTGTAATTCAAGACTGATGTCTTGCACAGCATGGATGTTGCCGTAAAAACGATGCAGGTGGCTGGATTTAATTAATGCTTGCGACATGGTGCGTCATATTAAGGTCGATAGTGAAATCAGGCAAGTTGTTAAAGGTATCGTGGACATGTTGTATGCTGTTGGTTGAATAAAAATTGTGATGCATTCTATGACTGATTCCTGGCTGGGTGTTGATACCGGCGGCACCTTTACCGATTTTGTTTTTTTTGATGGCAACAAAGTTGTTATTCATAAAGTGTTGTCGACGCCCTCGGCACCGGAGCTGGCTATCCTGCAAGGGGTGCGCGAACTCGGATTGGACAGCAAGGATTTGCGGTTGGTTCATGGTTCTACCGTCGCCACCAATGCCGTGCTCGAAGCCAAGGGTGTGCGTACTGCCTATATCAGCAATCGCGGTTTTGCCGACGTATTGCACATTGGTCGCCAGGCGCGACGTGAACTCTATAATTTACAGCCGCAAATTGAACGTCCCCTGATTGCCCGTGATGATTGTCTGGAAGTAACCACACGCCTGTCGGCACAGGGTGAGCATTTACAAAAAGTGTCGGATGATGAACTGGCGCAGTTGAGGCAACAGTTGCAACAACTGGCGCCGGAGGCGGTGGCAATTAATTTGCTGTTTTCGTTTCTCGATGACAGTGAGGAAAAACGTATTGCTGATTGTGTCCCGGAAGGCATATTTGTCAGTTGTTCCTCCGATGTGCTACCGCAATACAAGGAATACGAACGCGGCATGGCGACCTGTCTCAATGCCTATGTCGGCCCCTTGATGCAGGGTTACTTGCAGCGTCTGGCACAGGGGCTGGATGGCGCCAGGGTATCGGTGATGCAAAGCGCCGGGGGTACGGTGAGCGCGGACAAGGCCGGTGAGCATGCCGTGCATTTATTGCTGTCCGGGCCGGCGGGTGGCCTCAAGGGGGCGCAGTTTGTGGCTGCTCTGACCGGGCGACACAAGTTGCTGAGTTTTGACATGGGGGGCACATCCACCGATGTCGCGCTCATCGACGGTGATATCGGCCTGACTTCGGAAGGTCATATCGGACCTTACCCGGTGGCTGTGCCCATGGTGGATATGCATACCATCGGTGCCGGCGGTGGCTCCATTGCCCGGGTCGATGCCGGAGGGCTGTTACTGGTGGGACCGGAATCCGCAGGAGCGGATCCGGGGCCGGCGTGTTACGGCAGGGGAGGTCAGTCTGCAACGGTGACCGATGCCAATCTGGTCCTGGGGCGGTTGCAGGCGGGTGCTTTTCTCGGTGGCGCCATGATGCTGGATACAGAAGCCGCATTTCAATCGGTGGGCCGGATTGCGCAACAGCTGGGTTTGAGTACAGAGCAAACCGCACAGGGCATTATCCGGGTGGCCAATGAACACATGGTCCGCGCCCTGCGGGTGATGTCGGTGCAACGTGGCGTCGATCCCCGGCAATTCACCCTGGTGTCCTTTGGCGGGGCCGGCGGCTTGCATGTCTGTGCCCTGGCGGATGCGCTGGGTATGCACCAGGCCATGGTGCCGGTGCAGGCCGGTGTGTTATCGGCCCTGGGTATGCTGGTGGCGGCACCGTCGCGGGAAATGTCCCGCACCCTGACCCGGCGTCTGGATCAGTGCGCGGCCGATGAGCTGGAAATCGAATTCAGGCAACTGGAGCAACATGCTCGACTGGAGATGGCCGATGAAATCGCAGGGCAGCAGGTGAAAACGTCCTGTTCCGTGGATTTGCGCTACCTGGGGCAGAGCTTCACCCTGAACCTGGCCTGGCAGGAGATAGGTATGATGGAAACGGCATTCCATGAACTGCACCGGGAACGCTACGGACATGCCCTGGCATCTCCGGTGGAGTTGGTCAATGTGCGGGTGCGGGTCGAAGGAGAGTCTCCGTCATTTGGTCTGGCGCAACTGGATTCAGCGAATGGCATGCCCGATGCACTCAGGCGTGTGAAGCTTTACGGCATTGGGCAGGTGGTCAATATCTATGCCCGAGAAACCCTGAAAGCCGGTCAGCACTTGCAAGGCCCGGCTTTGATTGTCGAAATGGTATCCACCACCTTTGTGGCAGAGGATTGGGAATGTCGTCTGGATGCCTGGGGGAATCTGTTACTAAACCGGCGATAAGCGGCTGCAGTTGTCAAGACTGGAGGGTCTGGGTTACTTCGTTGGCCCAGCTGATCGCCTGCAGGTTAATCTCTGATAAGTCACCGGCTTCGAGTTCATCAAAAAGGATGTGATCCCAGTCAGATTTTTCCATGGCAATGGCACAGGCGAGCACTTTCCCCATGGGACCCTGGTGCGCCAGAATGGCCTGCTTGATGTCATCTGCCAGCGGCAGGGGTTCCAGCAGGCTGGCAATGGGGCGTTCCATCAGAATATCCAGCGCGGAAAACATACCCACCGTGAAATAACTGTCTTCCGGTTTATGCCCGGTTTTTTGTGCAATCAGTTCGCAGGTTTTACCCCGCACCATGGAAATCTGTACCAGCTCCACCGGGCGGTCGTTCATGCTGCTCATGGCCAGCATGGAGGCCCAGCTGGTGAGTTTTCTGCGGCCCAGGAATACTATGGCATGGCGAATGGATTCCACCTTGTTGGGCAGGTTGAAGAATGCGGAATTAATCAGTTTGAGTAACTTGTAGCTAATGGTCAGATCGCGGCTGATGACTTTTTCGATTTCACTGATATCGGCGCCGGCACTGTGCAGGGTGGATAGCAGGTTAATCACCGACAGCTTGTTGGTCTCCAGGGTCTTGCTCTTGATAATGCGCGGCTGGCTGAGGAAATAGCCCTGAAAATAATCAAAGCCCATGTCCATATAGCGTTCATATTCATCCAGAGACTCGATTTTTTCCGCCAGTACCCTGATGCCGAATTTTTTCATGGCCTTTAAACGGTGGGCGAGCTGCTCATTGGACAGGGCATTGGTGTCGAGCTTGAGGATGTCTGCCAGTTTGAGCAGGGGGACCAGATTGGGCATGTCCCGAATGTCATCCAGCGCCAGGGTGAACCCCAGTTTTTTTAACTCGGCGAAGGCGGCAAGGGTATTGTCATTGATGGGAATGTTGCCGTGGATTTCAAGGATAACCCGATCCGCCGGAATCGGCAGGTCATGGGCATCAATGAGAAAGCGTTCGGTGAGGTTGATGCTGGCCATGTTTTTACCGACCAGATTATCTATACCCATGTCGATGAAGGTGTTGATGATGACCTGTGAAGTGGCGCCGTCACCGCTAAAGTTTTTATCAACCCGGTTCTGCTTGCTGCTGCGGAACAGGAGTTCATATCCATATATGCCCAGGTTGCGGTTATAGATGGGTTGGCGACCGACGAAAATATCCTGCATAGATGGCTGGTTCTTTAGATAATGTTCAGAATTTCTTCCGCCCAGTTAATCGCTTCGATCTGGACATCGGTAAGATCGGATTCGGACAGCCCGGCAAACTGGATGTTGAGCCAGTCACTGGTTTCCTGGGCCAGGGTGCAATTGAGCGCATCCCCCAGATCGCCTTCGCGGTTGAGCAGGGCGGCAATAATATTATCCGCCAGGGGTAGGGGGCCGATGAGTTCTTCCAGGCTGCGATCCATCAGCAGGTCGAGGGCGGAAAACATACCCACGGTGAAAAAACTGTCCAGAGGGGTCAGCCCGGCTTTTTGGGCTAGCAGCTCGCAGCTTTTGGCGCGGGTCATGGCCAAACGCACCTGTTCCCGGGGCTTATCGTCCATACCGGTCAGGGCCATCATCGATGCCCAGGTGGTGAGCTGCTTACGTCCCAGCATGACTACCGCATGCTTGATGGACTCGATTTTCGTGGGGCGAGCAAAAAATGCCGAGTTGATGAGTTTCAAAATTTTGTAGCTGAGTGAAACATCTTGGGTGATAACGGCCTCGATGCTATCGGTATCGGTTTCCGGATTATGCAGGGTGGCCAGTAAATTCATGATGGTCATTTTGTTGGCGGCGAGGCTTTCACCACTGATGATTTTGGGGCGACTAAGGAAATAGCCCTGCACATAATCTATGCCCAGATCGCGGCAGAATTCATATTCATCGTAGGTTTTAACATGGTCAGCCAACAGGATGGGGTGGAGCTTTTTCAGAATTTTTATGTGTGCGGGTAGCTCGTCCGGCTTGATGGTTTCTATATTCATGTCGATCATGCAGGACATGCTGGCCAGTGGCTGCAGTACCGGATGGATCAGATAGTTGTCGATGGCGAGTTTAAAGCCCTTAGTTGTCAGGCGTCTGGCGCCCTCAATGATGTCCTTGTCCACTTTAATGTGGCCTGGAATTTTCAATATAACCCTGTCCGGCGGTAATGGCAGTTCCTCATCATTGCGTAAAAACCGTTCCGCCAGTTTTAGAAAGGCAATGTGTTTATTGACCAGTTTGTCGATGCCAATCTCAAGAAAGGCATTGATAATAACCTGTGATGTGGCCTTGTCAGCATCTTCAGGGGCAGTATCACTATCATCTGCATGACTGGCGCGAGACATCAGCTCATAGGCATAGACGTCGAGGTCACGGTTATAGATAGGTTGTCTGCCGACAAAAATTTCTGACATGCTGATTTTGGACCCACAGTTTTTCGTTATTTATATGATGGTAGCCGTTATTTCAGTCGCCGCAATTGTATTGGTTCAAATTATGGTTAGCGGAGCTTGAGGGCTAGAGTGTATAACAAACACGAAAAAAAAAGCCCGCAAG
>JBFHPZ010000154.1:0-5922 GCA_041592495.1 Gammaproteobacteria bacterium
CATTGGCCCAAGTGGATGGCCGATAAATAGCCTGAGGCAAGCCTTGCCTTGATTTGGTTTTGTCTGCGCCGATGGGGTATTGGAGGGTTTGCCGCTTGATCTATCCAGAATGGTGTCAGATAGCAGTCAATATAAGGATTTTGGGTTTCTTTATCGTTTTCTGTTACTCCCCCAAAAAAATCCAAGACCAACAATTCATCGTTGCCTTCCAGTTCGGGGAAAGGTTTTAAGTCCTTTTGCGTCATTTTGGTTATATTTGCTATTTAATAGTGCGAATCGCATATATTATTAAACAGTCGCAAATATTTTTCACTAGTTGCAATAAGTAATCCCGTTCACACCACCACCTACCAGTGCAACACCGGATGCCGTATGGTGTGGCGCACGGAAGGGACGCGTTTTCCACTGTGCTATTTCAAATTCCTGATTGCTGATAGATTTAATAGCGGCGGTTTCAATGGCCTGCTGTTCTGTCATTGCAGGCAAAATGCCAGGCAGACGCTGGGCTAACATGGTTTTACCCGTACCCGGAGGACCCAGCATCAGCATATGGTGTTGACCGGCTGCTGCAATTTCCAATGCACGTTTTGCGTGATGTTGCCCTATGACATCACTCATATCCATGTGAGTTTCCGTCTGAGGAATTACGGCTTGCGCACTGACTGATTCAAGATGTGATTGTGAATGCAGATGCCGGCATACTTCGAGTAAATGATTCGCCTGATAGGCTTCAGCATCATCAACGAGTGAGGCCTGTTGCGCGCTGGCTTTGGGCAAAATAACTTTTTTTCCTGAGTCTCGTGCTGCTAGGGTGACAGGTAAGGCACCTGTGATTTCTCGTAGCTCCCCATTCAAACCCAGTTCGCCATGAAATTCATAATCATGTAATTGAGATGAAGGGATTTGATTAGATGCCGCAAGAATTCCCAGTGCGATAGGTAAATCATAACGACCGCCATCTTTAGGTAAATCAGCAGGCGCAAGATTAATGGTGATGCGTCGTGCCGGAAATTCGAAATTGGCGTTGATAATTGCAGCTCTTACGCGATCCTTGCTTTCACGAACTGCGGCTTCAGGAAGGCCAACGATTGAGAGAGCTGGAAGTCCGTTAGAGATGTGAACTTCTACAACAACCGGCAGTGCATTTATGCCATTCAAGGCACGGGTATGGAGTGTGGCGAGTGACATGGCATCCGTTCCAAAAAATATTTGTTAAGCTTTGGTTTTCGTTAATTCAGCAAGTTGTTTTTCGAGCTGGGTTAATTTTTGTCTGGTTCTTTCCAGCAAAGCTGCCTGAACCTCGAATTCTTCCCGGCTAACCAGGTTCATTTGACTGAAAGCCGATTCCACCAGTGCGCGAATATTGGTTTCCAGATCATTCTTTAATAGCTTCACCCCATCAGGCAGCAAGTTAGATATCCTGGTTGTTAGTTCATCAATGGCTTTGTGATCAATCATTATTAGTTTCCCGTCTTGTGGCTTAAGTCTACCGTAAAAGCTCCGCACTTGGCTTGTGCAAATACACGCACCATCTTGATGCGTGATTTTAGTGTGCGCACTTTTGTGGTGCCCAAATGCAATAAGCGTCTATTTATTCTGACCATAAAATATGTGTAAGTCATTGATAGTAATTCAAATAATTGACTTGGCATAGACTCTGCAAAAGTTAGATTACAGTTTTTGTAACCAACAATTTGACTAGTAGGGGGAATCCCATGCGAATACTCATTCGTATTGTAAATATTAGTCTCTGTTTGAAACAAAGGGTTGTTCCTGAAACAAGCCGTTTTAATGGAGAAATAGCATGAAATTAGTATCTGCAATTATCAAGCCCTTTAAGCTCGATGACGTGCGTGAAGCACTATCAGACATCGGCGTACAGGGTATAACCGTGACTGAAGTGAAAGGCTTTGGTCGTCAAAAAGGTCACACTGAGCTTTATCGTGGCGCTGAATATGTAGTTGATTTTCTGCCCAAGGTAAAGATCGAAGTTGCTGTTGATGATGGCATCGTCGATCAGGTCATCGAATCCATTCGCAATGCGGCTAATACCGGCAAAATTGGTGACGGCAAGATATTTGTCTATCCGGTGGAGCAGGTTATCCGTATCCGTACTGGCGAAAGTGGCGTTGAAGCATTGTAATAACGGGGGATAAATAAGTGGAAAATCAAATTTTTGAACTTCAATATGCCATTGATACCTTTTACTTCCTGGTAATGGGTGCGCTGGTAATGTGGATGGCTGCCGGCTTTTCCATGCTGGAAGCTGGTCTGGTTCGCGCCAAGAACACCACAGAAATTTTGGCGAAAAACGTTTCTTTGTTCGCAGTTTCATGTGTCATGTACCTGGTTTCAGGTTATGCCATCATGTACGGCGGCACCTTCTTCCTGTCCGGTATAGAAGGTAGCGAGACTCTGGTTGCCGATGCACTGGCCGCTTCAGCTGAAGCTGGCTTTGATGGTGATTCGGTTTATTCAGATGCGTCTGACTTCTTCTTCCAGGTTGTGTTCGTGGCAACTGCCATGTCAATCATATCTGGTGCCGTTGCGGAGCGTATGAAGCTGTGGGCATTCCTGGGATTCGCTGTTGTGATGACCGGTTTCATTTATCCCATGGAAGGCTCATGGACCTGGAATGGTGACAGTGTATTCGGTATGTATAACCTGGGTGACCTTGGATTCTCTGACTTTGCAGGTTCCGGCATTGTTCACATGGCAGGTGCAGCTGCTGCCCTGGCGGGTGTACTGCTGTTAGGTGCTCGTAAAGGCAAATACGGTCCTAATGGACAGGTGAATGCGATTCCAGGTGCGAATCTGCCACTGGCGACACTGGGTACATTCATCCTGTGGATGGGCTGGTTCGGATTCAATGGTGGTTCAGTACTGAAACTGGGCGACATCGCGAATGCAAACTCCGTTGCCATGGTGTTCCTGAATACCAATACAGCTGCGGCAGGTGGTGCGATTGCTGCCATGATTACTGCCAGACTGTTATTCGGCAAAGCTGACTTAACCATGATCCTGAACGGTGCCCTGGCCGGTCTGGTGGCTATCACTGCTGAACCTTCAACTCCAACTGCATTACAGGCAACCCTGTTCGGTGCTATCGGTGGCGTTCTGGTTGTATTCAGCATTATCACATTAGACAAGCTGAAGATCGACGATCCAGTCGGTGCAATCTCCGTACACGGTGTTTGTGGTCTGTTGGGTCTGATGCTGGTACCAATTACTAATGGTGATGTTAGCTTCTCTGGCCAGATCATTGGCGCACTGACTATCTTTACCTGGGTATTCGTTGTGAGTCTGGTGGTTTGGGGAATTCTGAAAGCTGTAATCGGTATTCGTGTTAGCGAAGAAGACGAATATGAGGGTATGGACCTCGTTGATTGCGGTATGGAAGCTTATCCTGAATTTACCAGTAAATAAGCTGGTAAATACCAGTAGTTAGACTCCTGCTGGTTGTGTGGTTAGGCCGGGCTTTTAGCCCGGCCTTTTTTGTTGTCAGTGAAAAGCCATGGCATAATCGGAGAATGAGTTTAAATCAGGGAAAGTAATGGTTATGAAAACAGCGTTCTTCGTTTTATTGATGTTTTGTTATACGAATACAATGGCTGAAATTTATAAATGGACAGATGAGCAGGGTAATGTGCATTACTCCGACAAACCAGTGCAGGATAATGCGCAACAACTTCAAATCAAAACAGAAGACAGTAATAAATCCCGAATGACACAGCAGGAACGGCTTGAACGCAGACAAAGATTGCTTCAGGCGTATGATGAAGATCGTGCCAACAAAAAAGAGACAGAAGCCAGGGAGCAAAAACAAAAAGAAAACTTACAGCGCCAATGCGTGGTAGCAAAAGATCGTTTGGCGCGCTATGAAAGATCACGAGGTATATATGACCTCGACAAGGATGGCAACAGGGTGATGCTGTCAGACAAAGATCAGCAGCAAATGAAAGAAACGCTACGCCAGCAAATTAATCAGCATTGTAACTAGCTTATTTGCTCGCCAGAGAACTAATAACCTGGCTTAATGCATGATCAAAAACCGAGTGGTCTGCAAGCAAACGTGATTTGTTGGTTTTGAGTTCTTCAGAAAATGCATCGGCATCTTTTTCTAGAACTTCCTGGCCAAGGCGGTCAACAAATACAAGTCTTGCCTGCTCCATGAGTACGACCGAAAGTTTCAGGCGACGTACAGGTTTATTTTCACCATCAAATATTTCAAACCATACGCCATGTCTAACATCGCTGGGTAACTGAGCTAATTTTTCACGGGCGATGTCTGCATGTTTTTGAGTTTCGCTGGTGTCTGCTTTTTCATGTAGCAATTCATCGCTGATATTGCTGATATCGACGCTGTTTGTATCTTGTTTGTATTCTGATTTTTCCAATAGACTATGATGAATACTGGATAAAGGCGCTAAAGCGGATTCAATCTGAGTCTCGTTTTGATTAGACTCGATTAGAAAATCGCGGGTTTTATCAATAACCTTTTCAGAGTTGCTTTTTAATAGCAGCCATTCATCAGTGCTAGTGATAGGTTTTATTGAGCGTAAAATAACGGCAAGTTGATTAACAGCACTATCCCATTGTTGGCTTGGCTTTCCATGTCGTATGTAGCTACGTAACATCAGGGTTGACCAGTGTTTGAGTATTAAAGGCTGTATACTCTTTGGGATATTAACCTTGTTGGTCTGGATTTGCAGTTCGGTTAGAACAATATGCCGTGCATGCTCCTGCAAAATGCGCTTTTTGGTAACGCTCTCATTCTCTTCCTGTTTATCGTGTTCTATCTTTTTTAATCGACTCAATGAGCTCAGTGCAGTATTGAAGCTGTTTATATTCTGGTCAAATGCATTCAGCAATTGTTCTAGGATCAGGTCGATAGTTTTATAAACAGTATTATCGCTGCTATCAATGCCTATACCTATAAGATCCACCGTGTCCAGGGCGTTTCGTGCAGGATGTCGATTGTCATGGAAAAATTTACTATCAAGCAGCGCTGTTTTAATGAGTGGTATTTGTAATTTAAGTAGTAAAGTCTTGATAGGATCGGAAATATTCTGGTCTCGTAAAAATGCACCAAAAATCATTTCGACGAAATCAATTGTACGGCCATCTATCTGGTTCATGGCTTTTGGGAAGGCGCCAGAACTTAGCTTGGCCATGCTATTCAGCAGGGCTTTTTTAAAGCTGTCTGTGTTGATATTGGTTTTTTGGCCAGGAATATACTCACTCTTATAGGTGAGCTGTAAATTGGTCAGTGCCTTGATAATATCCTGACGATTAAAATGCTGTTTACTGCCGGCAGGTGATTTTGCCGGACTGGCTGGTCTGGATGGGTCTTCTGAATCCGCGTGTATAAATTCTTTTATGACCTTCGATACGAAATCGGGCTCCTGATTTGTATTGGCGCTGTTGTTTTCCAGATCAGTGGGTACTGTGCTCATAATCCTAAATCCATTGCGGTTGATATTTCAATCAATTGATGAGCACTTAAAGTTCGGGCGTACTGTGTTTTGTTGGGTTAAACAGTAGCTGAGGCGTGCGCATCGTATTGCAAACCAGGGTTTGCTTGATGCGTTAATCATTTAAATAGGTATTTATTATTAACCTATGTCAGCGTGTATCAAAATTCATCACCCAAACAGGGCATAAGATGGATTTTGTGACGCACTTCCATAATCAGAGCATAGTCCATGAAAATGACATACACAAGTTTCCAGGAAGGAAATTTAGCGTTATCTGGAAGCTGCTATTGAGTTTATAACCTGGCCAAGAGCATGATCAAATACAGAGTGATCAGCAATGGGCTTGGACTGTCCACTGGCGAGCTCATTAGTAAAGGCGGCTGCATCTTTCTCCATGACCTTCACGCCAAGACGATCGATAAAGACGAGTCTGGCTTCTTCCATA
>JBFHPZ010000155.1:0-5915 GCA_041592495.1 Gammaproteobacteria bacterium
AATCATGCCCAGACTGTAAATGGCATTTTGTACATACTTGCCCAGGGACAGCTGCCAGAAAAATACGGCGACACAAATAATGATCAGGGCATAGGTCACATAGGGCGTAATGCGGGTGGGGTTATCATCGTGCAGGGGAAACACTATTCCAGTTCCTCCAGGGCTTCCTCAGCGACTTCTCTTGTTTCAGCGTTTTCATCCTGGAGTAAGGGGCGAATATATTTTTCAGCTTTTGAATTTTTGCTTAGGCCCAGGTAATGGCAGGCATCGTTACGCACCCGGGGATTTTGATGCGTGGTGTATTTGCCCAGTGCATCGATATTTTTAATGAGTAATTTGGTGCCGGCAAAATCTTCCATAATGGCGCCTACGCCAATACGCACCGACAGGCTGGTTTTTTCGTCCGCCATCAGTTCCAGTAATACGGAAAACAGTTCCGGGGTTTTTTCCACCAGCTGGCGCACCTTATCCATTTCGCCGGTAGTCATGAGTTCACCAAAATATTCACCCATGACGCTGGGATCATTGATGCGCTCAATCCATTGTTTCAGCTCACCCTGGCTTCGCATACCCACCAGCTCAAACGGGCCGATCTTCACCCAGGGTACAGAACGCACACCGTATTCCTGGGCACGCTCGGGATTTTGCTGAATATTCACCACTTCCAGCTGGCCCAGGGTGCCAGCCTTGATAAGTTCCCCCAGGGATTGCAATACAGAAGGGCAGTGTTGACAGCCGGTGGCGATGAATAACAGTGCGCCGGGTGCTTGGCTCATATAAATACCTTGTAATACCGATGATCTGTTTGTGACAATAGATTTTGTCTTTCGTCATATCATATCAGACCTATGCGGGAAATTATTCACATCCAGACCCATGCTCGGGAAACCCTGGTGGATATCACGCCACAGGTAAACGACGTATTACAACGTAGCGGTGTATGCAATGGTTTGTGTTCGATTTATGCACAAGGCGCGACAGCGGCGATTATGATTCAGGAAAACTGGGATGAATCTGTGCAAACCGATGTCATTCATTTATTACGCAAGATGATTCCCAAAGGTGTGTGGGAGCACGACAAACAGGATGGTAATGGCGACAGTCATTTAAAGTCTGGATTAGTCGGTCCTTCCGAAACCATTCCGGTGATAGATGGCGAATTAGGCTTGTCGCGCTGGCAAAATATTTTTTTCTGTGAATTCGATGGACCCAGATCTGATCGCAAGGTTGTGGTCACCCTGCTGGAAGATCGCTAATGCAATCCGTCGATGATAAAAAGAAAACACATCGTGGCGCCGGTTTTAATCCGCAGTTGCGCTATCAGCAAAATGAAAAAGAATCGATTGATGATGGCTGGTATCATGATGAGGAAGTGCCAGCATTAAAAACTGAAATTTTAATTGATAAAACCAAAACCATTATCACACGTAATACATCACCGGATGTACCATTTGCACAATCCATTAATCCCTATCGCGGTTGTGAGCATGGCTGTATTTATTGTTTTGCTCGCCCGACTCATGCCTATCTGGATTTGTCGCCGGGGCTGGATTTTGAAACCAAGCTGGTGATCAAGCCGGACGCGGCGAAACTATTGCGCAAGGAACTGGCGAAAAATAATTATGTATGTGACACCATCGCCATGGGCACCAATACCGACCCCTATCAACCCATTGAAATCGAACATCGCATTACGCGGCAAATTATTGAAGTGCTGGCGGAATGTAATCATCCCTTGAGTATTGTGACCAAGTCGGCCTTGATCGAACGTGATATCGATTTATTGCAGCCCATGGCTGAAAAAAATCTTGTACATGTGATGGTTTCAGTGACGACACTGGATAAACAATTAGCGAGTACCATGGAACCCCGTGCCGCTGTGCCGCAACGACGTTTACAAACCATTCAGCGATTAACACAGGCGGGAATTCCAACAGGCGTACTGGTTGCGCCCATTATTCCATTTTTGAATGATGCAGAAATCGAAGCCATTGTTGCGGCAGTGGCTGATGCCGGTGCCAACAGTCTGGCCTATGTATTTTTGCGCTTGCCGATTGAAGTGAAAGATTTATTCTACGACTGGTTGTTACAGCACTACCCATTAAAAGCTGAACGCATCATGCAGCGCATTCGCGATAGCCGTAATGGCAAGGAATATGATGCCGGCTTTGGTCAACGCATGACAGGCAGTGGTCAATATGTGGAACTGATTCAGCAACGTTTCGCACTCGCCATCAAAAAAGCCGGTTTGAATGATGGCTATGTTGCGCTGGATACGACACAGTTCAAACCACCTCGGGTAGATTCACCACAACTGAGTTTGTTTTAATTGATTGTAAAAATAAATGCTATAACGCAATGATGCAAAGATACACAGCACGCAAAGATTATTTTGGTGGAACAGAACATTAAAGCTTCGCGATCTCTGCGCCATTGCGTTGAAATATTTATCGTTTTAAGGAACAGGTATGACTTCCATCTGGTATAGAAAACCTACCATCGATGAGCTGAATCAACGTGGCAAGAATACCGCAGTTGAACATCTGGCAATCGAAGTGACTGACATTGGTGATGATTACATAACCGGCACCATGCCGGTGGATCATCGCACGACACAACCCCTGGGTTTGTTGCACGGAGGCGCTTCGGTATTGCTGGCAGAAAGCCTGGGCAGTATTGCGGCTAATTACTGTGTTAATCCTGAAAAGGCTTATTGCGTGGGTATGGAGATCAATGCTAATCACCTGCGCAGTGTCAAGGCCGGTATTGTGACCGGTACTGCACGACCCTTGCATTTGGGCCGGACATCCCAGGTATGGGAAATCAAAATCAGTAATCAGGTGAATAAACCGGTGTGCATATCCCGGTTGACCATTGCCGTGGTGCAGAAACATCAGGCATAAAGCCTGATGTCCTTAAGTTGAGGGGGTAGGTGCGAATATATGCGCACAAAAGCTCGATCACTAGCGCTTGTCCGAATCAATTCGGACCTGCAAAACACATTTTCTCTTTAATTCATTGCCATTGGGAAAACCCCGATTTGAGCGAGGGCATAAACAGCTAAAAAATGCTAGAATGCCGATAATTGTCTGCTTAATATCTGGTTGGAACATGAAAAAACTGGTTGTTGTAATAAACGATGAATCTCAGGTGGAATATGATAGAAGCCGCGAGCTGCCTGAGCATCAGATGAATTATTTAAATGTGATGGATGAGAAAATGGATGAGGGCATACCCCATGGTGCCGGTCATTTATTCTCACCGGATCTTCAGCAAAAAGCCGAGTTTATTTCCAACCAGTTAGTGGCGGCCATCAAGGCGGAGAATGAGCAGCTGGCAGCGGCTACACTTTCCTGGCTGGCAATTAGATTACCGGAATTGCAGCAGGTAGTGGCCGAGGAAAAAGACGGTGAAACCACCATCAAATTTATTTACGACAGACCTTATGTTAAACCCCAGGCCGTGCAGTTTAAACCAATGAAACTCAACAGCTGAGTGCAAGCCCATGCAAAACCATACTATCGTTGTGTTAGGTGCCAGTAACAAACCACAGCGATTTTCCAACAAGGCGATTCGTATGCTGATGGAGTATGGTTATCATGTGATCCCGGTTCATCCCAAGCTGGAAAATATTGAAGGTTTGGTAGTGAAGCATTCCCTGTCAAATATTGAGGAACCGGTGGAAACCCTCACACTTTATCTTGGCGCTGATCGCAGTACACCACTGATCGACCATATTCTTAAACTCAATCCCAATCGTGTCATTTTTAACCCCGGTTCCGAATGTGAAGCACTGGAGCTGGCGCTGTACGAACATGATATTGCTTTCGTGAAAGACTGTACCCTGATGATGCTGGAGAATGGCCGCTTCTAGTGAGCGATAAACTTATCCATTACTTTGCATATGGTTCCAATATGCATCCCACCCGTTTAAGTGAACGGGTGCCCTCCAGCAAACAAATTTCCATTGCAACCGTGCCCGGTTACGTATTGCGTTTTCACAAACGTGGTCAGGATGGTTCAGCTAAATGCAATATGCTGTTTACCGGTGAAGTTAATGATGTTGTGCATGGCATAGTTTATTCCATGCGGGCATTCGAGCGAGATCAACTGGATTTGGCAGAAGGCCTGGGTAAGGGGTATGACATTCATCAGTTAAGCCTTGTTACCGAAATGGGAAACTATGACGCTTTTTGCTATATCGCCGATCAGGCCGCAATTGATGACGCACTAAAACCCTTCGACTGGTATCAGGCCCTGGTGTTGCGTGCGGTTGAATATCATCGTTTCCCGGATGGCTATATTCAATCCATCAGATCAATTGAAACTCTGCCGGATCTGGATCAGGCTCGTGCAGATCATCACTACAGGCTGGTATATAGCCTTTGAGCTTGTATTGATACGTTTCAAAGAAGCACAGGATTCTCTGTGTTACAAGGTTGGTATAATCATCGGTCGAGGAGGCTGAACATGGCTTATGTGTTGCCGTTTTCCGAGATAGGTATCAAAGATGTACCCCAGGTCGGGGGCAAAAATGCATCGCTTGGTGAAATGTATCGTCATCTGGCTTCCGCTGGCATCAAGGTGCCGAATGGTTTTGCCACAACCTCCGAGGCGTATCGATATTACATTAATCACAATAACCTGTATGAGCGCATCGATACAATCCTGAAAGGCATGGACCTGGATGATGTGAAATCACTGGCGCGTACCGGCAAACAGATTCGTAGCTGGGTTTTGCATGCAGAGATGCCGCAGGATCTGGCGGATGAAATTGTCCATGCCTATGAAACACTGGCGCAGGAATACGGCGACTATCCTGATGTTGCGGTGCGCAGTTCAGCAACTGCTGAAGATTTGGCGCATGCATCTTTTGCAGGGCAGCAGGAAACCTTCTTAAATATTTCCGGCCGACGAAATTTATTGCTCACATGCAAACGTGTATTTGCATCTTTATTTACCGATCGTGCCATTTCCTATCGAGAACATCACAACTTTCCCCATATGGATGTTGCCCTGTCCGTCGGCGTACAGAAAATGGTTCGAGCCGAAACCGGAGCATCCGGTGTTATGTTTACACTGGACACCGAATCCGGTTTTCGTGATGTGGTGTTTATTAATGCATCCTATGGTCTTGGTGAAAATATAGTGCAGGGTGCTGTTAACCCCGATGAGTTTTATGTTTTTAAACCAACACTGCAATCCGGTTATCGTCCCATACTGCGTCGTCATCTTGGTGAGAAAGCTATCAAGATGGTGTATTCCCAGGATACCACCGCAGGTTTATCAACACGCAACGTGAATGTATTGCCGGAAGATCAGGCGCAGTTCTCAATTAATGATGAAGAAGTGTTGCAACTGGCACGTTATGCCATGTCCATTGAGAAACACTATGGACGCCCCATGGATATTGAGTGGGCGAAAGATGGTGAAAGTAATGAGTTGTTTATTTTGCAGGCGCGACCGGAAACTGTGCAGTCGCAATTAAAAGTTAAACAACAGGAAACTTTCCGTCTGGAACAAAAAGGTAAAATGCTGGCAGTTGGCAAGAGTGTTGGTAAACGAATTGCCAAAGGCAAGGCCTGTGTCATTCTGGATGCAGCAGATATGCAACGTCTAACACCGGGTGATGTTCTGGTAACAGATATTACCGATCCCGACTGGGAACCGGTAATGAAAAAAGCATCTGCTATTGTTACAAATCGCGGTGGCCGTACCTGTCATGCTGCAATCATAGCCCGTGAAATGGGAATACCTGCTGTCGTGGGATGTGGTGATGCCACCTCGGTAATTGATACCGGGCAAATGGTGACCGTATCCTGTGCCGAAGGCGATACCGGCTATATTTATGATGGCGATTTGCCGTTTAAAGTTGAAACCATTGATGTATCTAACCTGGCAAAACCCAAAACCCG